>JBDTEK010000137.1:0-49474 GCA_039922575.1 Ginsengibacter sp. | reverse complement strand
AGGGATTTGTTTTTCACCTGAAGGAGTTTTATACATTTCTTCTGAAGGTAAAAAAGGAGAACCGGGAAATTTATTTCGTTTTGATCCTAAATAATATCAGTATCAAACACAGCAACTGCTAATTTTTCTTTTTTTCTTGAAAAAAAATGAAATCAAGAAATTATTCGCCGAAGTATATTATATGTTACGGCCCTTATACAACAACCGCATACGCAACGAATTGACAAAGGATACCGAAGAGGAGGCCTGCATAAATGTCGAATGAAGTGTGGTTGCTTACTACCAAACGTGAAGTACAAACCAATCCCGAAATTAAAAAAACGATCATTGCCGGTAAGAAAATGGCATAAGAAAAACCCGAGAAAATAATTACCATCATTAATCCTGAAAATGCGCCAACGCCCAGTGCGTGCATACTTATTTTAAAATAAATGTTGGCTATCAGCGCAATTGATGAAGCCAGAAAAATACCTAAAATAAAACTGGTGAGAATCAGGGGGATTTCTTCCTGGCTTTTAAAAACGAGATACATCCAGAAATAAAAAATGTTGGTAGTTATGTAAGGGATGATTCTTTCTCTCTGCGTTTTTAAAAAAATACTTTTAATAAAGCCAACCGCCTTTAATAATAAAACGGTGAGCGCCGGGAAAAGAATGGTATTAAATGCAACCCGCGCTAGCACCATAGCTTTTTCACCTGATGGTGTGCCAACAAAATATCCGGGTTGCAAAAAAACTATATACCATGTAGCTATTGCCGGAATAAAAAGTGGATGGAAAATAAGAGAAAAAAAATGCGCCATCCATCGTACAATAAGCGGCTGGTGTATGTTTTCTTCCGGTGAAGAAAGAAAATTTCGGTCAGTAATTACGTTTTCCATCCTAAAGTTCTTTTCTTAAGCGTGCTACAGGAATATTAAGTTGCTCACGATATTTGGCAACCGTACGACGGGCGATATTGTAACCTTTTTCCTGAAGTAATTCAGTTAATTTTTCATCGCTGAGCGGGCGCTGTTTGCTTTCTTCTTCTATCAGGTTACTAAGTATTTTTTTCACTTCACGAGTACTTACCTCTTCCCCGCTATCGGTTATCAAACTTTCGCTAAAGAAAAATTTCAGGCGATAAGTGCCAAATTCTGTTTGCACAAATTTGCTGTTGGCAACGCGGCTTACTGTGGAGATATCCAAAAAAGTTCTTTCTGCAATATCCTTCAGGATCATTGGCCTTAAATCAGTATCTTCCCCCGTTAAGAAAAATTGTTTTTGATAGTCAACAATTGTTGTCATGGTGCTTAATAAAGTATGCTGTCTTTGTTTGATGGCATCAATAAACCATTTGGCAGAATCTATTTTTTGTTTAATAAAAAGTACGGCTTCTTTTTGTCGTTTATCTTTTTTGGCACCCCGGTCATAATCTTTTAGCATATCTCTGTAACCTTCGCTGATACGCAGATCGGGAGCATTTTTAGAATTTAAGGTAACCTCTAATTTTCCATTATTATTAAGTACAAAGAAATCCGGAATCACATAACTCTGCAATTTATTTGTTTCACCAACCTGGCCGCCCGGTTTTGGATTTAATTTGATGATCTGATTGATGACGTCCTTAATTGCATCTTCATCAAGGTTCAATGCACGTTGAATTTTTTCGTAGTGTTTTTTTGTAAACTCTTCAAAATATTTTTCAATAATTTCTATTGCAACGTGGACGTGCTGCCCTTCAACTTCTTTCCTTTTTAATTGTAAGAGTAGACATTCCTGTAAGTCTTTGGCGGCTACTCCTGCCGGATCAAATTGTTGAATTAATTTTATAAGCGCTTTTATTTCTTTTTCTGTGGAATCAATATTTTGACGAAAAGCCAGATCATCAACAATGGAAGTAATTTCTCTGCGCAGGTATCCATCATCATCAATACTTCCTATAATTTGCTCCGCAATTTTGCGTTGTCTTTCATCAACATTGAGCATTAATAATTGCGTTTTCAAAGTATCGTAAAAAGAAGTTTCCACTTTGTGCGGAATTACTTTAGTTTCATTTGGATCTCCATAATTATCGTCGCGATATTTATAATCTCCTACTTCATCGTCACCGTCATTTACATAATCGCTTATGTCTAAATTATCATAATCCGTTTCGCTGCCATCTTTTTCAAAGTCATCGCTTTCCACTTCAAAATCATCCTGCGGATCTTCATGAGTATCATCGTGGCCATCTTCACTTGTTTCCAACGCAGGATTTTCTTCCAGTTCTTCTTTAATTCTTTCTTCGAGATGGGCAGTAGGCACCTGCAGCAATTTCATTAACTGTATTTGCTGGGGCGATAACTTTTGTAATAGCTTTTGTTGTAAACGCTGGCTTAAAGACATTTTTATTTCTCTTTTTTTATTTGTAAATTACGGTCAAAGATAGGATTATGTTTTTTTGGAATAAAATTTGTGGGTTGATGGCAATATTTTTTTTTACAGGTGGTATTTTATCAGCCCAGAATATAAATGAGCAGGTAAAACAGAACACAGTTGTTTTCAATAAATACCGGGAAAAAGCGCCTGATTCTTTACTATATTATTTTACATCTTCCCGTTCTATATTGGCTGCTTTGCCGAAAGCCATTCAGGCTATTCCGGAAAATTTTTCCACCTGCAAATTTGGCTTTTTTTGTAAACAGGAATTATTATTAGAAAAAGCCACCAAACTTCCCCTGCGTTTCAGATTAGGTTCGCTGGAGCAATGCAATTATTATGAAGGAAAGCAACAGTTTTATGTTTCACATTAACAGTTTAAATTTTTGAAAGTAAACAGCCGATTACCCGAAATCGCTACTTTAAATTCTAAAATCCCTTTTTCTTATCTTCGCCGCAATGCAAAATTTCGATAAATATGAGCCTGTAATCGGCCTTGAAGTGCATGTGCAATTACTTACCAGGAGTAAATTATTTTGCGGAGATAGCACTGTTTTTGGAAATGCTCCGAATACAAATGTGAGCGCTATTTCTTTGGCTCATCCCGGCACATTGCCCCAAATGAATGAAATGGCGGTAGAGCTTGCCATCAGGCTGGGCATTGCATTTAACTGTGATATTACGCTGCAAAATTATTTTGCGCGAAAAAATTATTTCTATCCCGATCTTCCAAAAGGGTATCAAATTACGCAACATACTACGCCGATTTGTAAAAACGGAAAAGTAACCATACATGTAAACGGCAAAGAAAGAAACGTACAGTTGAACAGGATACATTTAGAAGAAGATGCCGGCAAAAGCATTCATGATGCGGATGCACATTACACCTCTATAGATCTGAACCGGGCAGGAGTTCCTTTGCTTGAAATAGTTTCTGAGCCTGATATTTTTTCTGCCGAAGAAGCCTTTGCTTATGTAACGGAAATAAGGAAGATCGTGCGCTATCTTGGAGTATGCGATGGCAATATGGAAGAAGGAAGCATGCGCTGCGACGCTAATATATCGGTGAAACTGAAAGACGAAAAAAAGCTGGGAACAAAAGTAGAAGTAAAGAATCTGAACTCGATCAGAAATGTAAAAAGAGCCATTGATTTTGAAATAAAAAGATTGATTGGATTATTGGAAAATGGAGAGGAAGTGATTCAACAAACACGGAGTTTTGATGCAAACAACGGAACTACTTTTTCTTTAAGAACTAAAGAAGAAGCCAATGATTACCGTTATTTTCCGGAACCCGATCTGGCTCCTTTTATTGTTACAGAAGAAAAAATAGCCCTGGTAAAATCCTCTCTTCCTGAATTGCCTGCTGTTTTGGAGAAAAGATTGATTGAGCAATATTCAATATCTTCTGAAAGCGCTAAAGTTATTTGTGATGACAGGGAAACCGCCCGTTTTTTTCAAAAGATTGTTGAATTTACCCTCCATTATAAAGCGGTCGCCAACTGGATCATTGGCCCGGTAAAATGGTATTTAAATGAAAAAAATATTACCATTGAAAAGCTTTCTATTTCACCTGAAACAATGGCAAAGCTGACAGAAATTGTAGAAGAAGGCAAAGTGAGTTTTGGTGAAGCCGCATCAAAAATATTTCCAATTTTAATCGAATTTCCAGAACGGGATCCTCTTGAAATCGCGAAAGAATTGAATATTTTGCAGGAAAAAAATGACGATGCTTTACTTCAATGGATAAACGAAGTGCTTGCTAGTATGCCTGATAAAATTGTGGAGTACAAAAAAGGCAAAAAGAACCTGATTGGTTTATTTGCAGGAGAAGTCAAGAAAAAAAGCAAGGGAAAAGCAGATATGAAAGAGGTTAATATGCTGCTGATGAAAAAATTGAATGAATAACCTGGAGGTGAAGAAAGGGAGCAGAGTATTATAAACACCGCGGTTATTTAATATTCGCTCCTCGCGCGATTCTTCATCGGTTAATTATCTATAACAAAGCGATTATTAAATAATTTCGTTCTTTTTTCAACTCTGTCCGAAGTAATTCATATTTCGATAATATTTCGGCACCTTGAAGTGATGTTTTTAAAATTGGGTTATTTAACAGTCAATCGTTATTCTCAAACAAATTCACTAAAAATTAAGTTAAACCGTTGGCTATATTTAAAATTCTCTTGAAATATAAATTCTAAGTGTTTCTTTTGCAGTAAGAGATTAATTGCTTTAATTAATGCCGTAAATCTATAAGCAAGATTCAAGCGTAATTATTTGGGAATCGTTTAAAATGAATACACAAAATCAACGGAAATCAATGAACAAATTACTATTTATCCTGAGCGCCATGTTTTTATTTTCCTGTGCCCAGAAACATGCTACAGGAAGTTTTAAAGTTAAGGGCGAGCTCACCAACGCCCCCGATCAGAAGGTTTATTTGGAGCAGATACTTTTTAACCAAAATCCGCCGCATGTAGTAGATACAGCCGAAATGACCAAAGGCAAATTTGAGGTAAAAGCCACTTCTCCTGAAGAAGGATTATACAGGCTAAGGTTTGAAAAAAATGCCGGTTACCTTTTTATAAATGACAATGATGATATTAAATTCAACGCGAATGCAAATGATTCTACTTTGCGCTCTTCTAAGTTTAATACGCCTGCCAATGCTTCGCTTACCAGGTTAATTATCATGTTGGATTCTATTCATACTAATTTGATGAATGAGGATTTGCGAAGGAAAAATTATGTGGAGCAGAAGAACGATTCCCTCGCGCTTATTGCCGAAAATGATTTTAAAATTAGTAACGAATGGTATAAAAACTTTTTAATAAAATATGCTGACACCTCTTCGAGCCCTATTGTATCATTATTCGCGCTAAGCTATGCACAGGAAGTAAATATAGATACAGTTAAAAATTTATTGACAAGACTAACTAAAAAGTATCCTAAAAATTCTTCCGTTGCTGAAGTAGTAACTCAATTTGATCAGTATGCAACTGCGCAGGAAGCCAACCCGCAAGGCGGCAGTGCAATTGTAGCCGGGCAAATGGCGCCTGACTTTACATTGCCGGATGTGGATGGAAAGCCGTTTACACTTAGCTCGTTAAGAGGGAAATACGTTTTAGTTGACTTTTGGGCAAGCTGGTGTGGGCCTTGCAGAGAAGAAAATCCGAACGTGGTGGCCAATTATCAGCAATTTAAAAATAAGGATTTTACTATTCTTGGTGTTTCCTTAGATAAAGACAAAGCGGCGTGGCTAAAAGCTATAAAAGATGACGGCCTTGTATGGAAGCAGGTAAGCGACCTGAAATTCTGGAATAGTGAAGCCGCCACCTTATACCAGGTGCAGGGCATTCCATATAATGTATTAATTGATCCTAAAGGGAAAATAATAGCGACAGAATTAAGGAGCACCGATCTTGCCAATAAATTGAAAGAAGTTTTACAGTAGGGTCAGGTTGTAACATGGCCGATATAATTATGATTTGCTCAATATGATCCTACACCATATCCTGACTTTCCACACTTTCGTGGGTACTTAAATTGAAAGTGGAGGTTTAATTGAGTTGAACCTTGAAAATGGGTCTTGCAAGAACGGAGAAAAATCACTTTCCTTCTTTTAAATTAGTTGGGATAATATTTAAATTAAAAAAGAAAAATAAAAAAATATTATCTACCGGTATCCAGCCAGCCCCGATATATTATATACCGGGGGCAAAAGCCTTTTGTTGTAATTTTTTCTTAACTTCCTCTATCGTCCGAATATTGGATGTTGCACCGTTGAAAACTGGAGGAGCACCGATCTTGCCAATAAATTGAAAGAAGTTTTACAGTAAGGACAGGTCGTGACTTGGCCGATATTAATGTGACCTGGCTAACGATCGCGACCAGTCCGATACGAAAACCATATTTTAAATAATCCTGATTGATTTACAGAAGGTGGTAAGCACAAATGGCAGCACGATCCAGAAATATTCACGTATCCAGATCAGGAAGATAAGTTGAACAATAGCTGCTATAATAAACATGATCCAATATTTGCCTACAGGTTGTGTATTATCCATTTGTAAAAAGTTTAGGCAAATATAAATGTAAAATGAATTGCAGCCGAATTTTTTGGTTGAGTTTCAGTTTTAAATTTTCATTGTTTATACCAGTTCGTTGTCCGGCATCCGGCAAAAAAACATTACTGAAATTTCTAATAATAAAAATAGATTTTGGAAAAATAACTTATTTCATAGCATTATGCTTCAGTCTAAGAATGACTATGTAATCTTTTTTAACCGAATAAATAATCGAATAATTTTTTGTGACTAATTATTTTCTAAATCTTGAATATTTTTTACTCTTAAAACCTATATGAGGATATTTGGAAAGTAAAAGAATTTTACGATTCAGAATCAAAATAAACTCATCAAAAACCGTCATTGTCCAATTGTCATGAACGTAGGATACTATATTTAAAAAATCAGTTTTTGCTGTATTTGACCAAACTATTTCTTTTTCCATTGACCTATTTCCTGCATTAGTTTGTGATGGCTTATGAATTTTCCTTTTTCATATTCTTCTTCTGATTTCATGAGCAGATTTTTATCTACATCATTTAATTCATCCCACCAGTCATTTGCTGATGGAGATTGCAGCAACTCTTTTGCTTCTATTAATAAATCTTTATTTTCGCAATTTTCAATTAATAGATGTAATTCTTTTTTTATCTGGATATCCATTATTAATCTTTACTTCAAATTTAATTGATTTTTTGTTTAAACCACACTAACTGATTCTGCTGTACAGAATTTTTATGGTTATTATTATCATCCGGTTTAAAAAAAGTTCCTGGACATGAGGTTTTAAAATGCAAATTTCTCTGTCCTGAAAGCAAATTAAATCCTATGATTATTTTATTAAGACAATTTCTTAATAGATAATCAATGAGTTATGAAGGTGCCTTAAAAATTGATCTTTTATTCTGCATTATTTAGCACTTCTTCACCTTACCTTCGCAATCCTTAAAAAAAAGTGCCGGGATAGCGGCGAAATTTCAACCGGTTTCTTCTTATAAAAATGATGAAGAGATCAATAAAAAACAAAGATGAGTAAATTACATTTCACCACTAAACATGCGAATGAGGCTACCGTGCAGCGTAACTGGTACGTTGTTGACGGCACTAATCAAACCGTAGGCCGCATGTGCGCTAAAATAGCGTCCGTTCTCCGTGGTAAGAACAAAGCCTATTATACTCCCCACGTTGACTGTGGTGATTTTATCATTGTTACCAATTGCGAAAAGGTAAAATTTACCGGAAAGAAAATGGATGAGAAAGTCTATATCAATTACAGCGGTTACCCCGGAGGTAAAAAAGAAGAAATCGCAGGCGACCTTCAAAAGCGCAGGCCCGATGTAATTATAGAAAGAGCGGTAAAAGGGATGTTGCCTAAGAATCGTCTTGGTCGCAAAATGTATAAAAAATTATTTGTTTACGCAGGTGATGCGCATCCGCATACAGCACAAAACCCACAAGCACTAAAATTCTAAAAAAAAGAGAAAGTGAGATAATTTGATTTTTTTTTCAAATTGTCATTTTCAATTTTCAAATTAAAATTATAATGGAAAAACAAAATAATGCAGTAGGCCGGAGAAAAAGAGCCATAACAAGAGTTTTCCTTACTAAAGGGGAAGGCAATATCACTATAAATGGAAAGGATTACAAGACTTATTTCCCCCTTATTTACTTGCAAAACCAGGTAGAAGCGCCTTATAAGGCCATTGAATCTGTTAATCAGTTTGATGTAGTGGTAAATGCAGTAGGTGGAGGAGTGAAAGGACAGGCAGAAGCGGTTAAATTAGGAATTGCGCGTGCACTTCTAAAAGTTAATCCTGAGTACAGGCCTGCTTTGAAACTTGCTGGTCTTCTTACACGCGACCCACGTTCGGTAGAGCGTAAAAAACCAGGTAAGAAAAAAGCAAGAAAGAGCTTCCAGTTCAGTAAGAGATAAGAGAGAAGAGATGAGAAGCGAGATGTCAGTGGCAAGTCGCAGGATAGAACTACTTTTCTTGTACTACTTACTACTTGTTACTCATTACCTGATTCTATATTTAAAAACAATTTTAATACAAAATAAATGGAAAATAATACTTCTTTACAACAGCAGCTTTTGGAAGCAGGCGTTCACTTCGGCCATTTAAAAAAGAAGTGGAACCCTAAAATGTTACCTTACATTTTTGCTGAAAAAAAAGGTATTCACATTATTGACCTCAACAAAACCGTTGAAGGGCTTGAAGAAGCTGCTGCTGCAATGAAATCAATTGCTAAAAGCGGTAAAAAAATAATGTTTGTAGCTACTAAAAAGCAGGCGAAAGAAATAGTAACTGAGGCTGCAAAAAGGGTAAACATGCCCTTTGTTACAGAAAGATGGCTGGGCGGAATGCTTACTAACTTTAATACAGTTCGTAAAAGTGTAAAAAAGATGCAGGCCATTGAAAAAATGCTTAATGATGGTACGCTTGACAGTATCACCAAAAAGGAACGCCTTACCTTAACACGCGATCGCGATAAAATGGATAAAGTATTAGGTGGCATTGCGCAAATTAGTCGTGTTCCCGCTGCATTATTTTTGGTAGATATTGGCCATGAGCATATCGCGCTTTCAGAAGCCAAACGCCTGAACATCACTACTTTTGGGATGGTGGATACCAATTGTGATCCAAATAAAGTTGAATTTTCGATTCCGGCAAATGATGATGCTACCAAATCAATAGCCATTATTACTAATTACATAGCGGCTGCCATTGCAGAAGGACTTGCAGAAAGACAGGCTGAAAAGGAAGAAGATACTGAAGAAACAGATGAGAATGAATCACGTGCTATGAGATTTGACGAAGGCGCTGAGGAAGGCAGAGGTGGAGATCGCCGTAGAAGTAACAACCCTGCCGGTGCAGGCGGTCCGGGAAGAGGACGTGGTGGTAGTGGAAGTGCCGCAGGCCCTCAAAAACGCCGCCCATCAAGTGGAGCAGGTAACAGGCCGGGTGGCCCGGGTGGAAGAAGGTAATTTATTACTTATTCATAATTGTGAATTTTTCATTAATTACTAATTACCATTTTTAATTATTAATTAATTATTATAAAAGATTAAAAAATGACAACAACAATAACAGCGGCGGATATAAATAAACTTCGCCAGCAGACAGGCGCCGGAATGATGGATTGCCGAAAAGCATTGACAGAATCTAATGGAGATTTTGAGGCAGCTATTGATTATTTAAGAAAAAAAGGACAAAAAGTAGCCGCACTTCGTGGCGACAGGGAAGCAAAGGAAGGTGTGGTGATAGCGAGAACTACTTCTGATGATAAAAAAGGATTTATTATCAATGTAAGCTGCGAAACAGACTTTGTTAGTAAGAATGCAGAATATATTGCTTTTGCACAATCAATCATGGATGCAGTAATTGAACATGATGTAAAAAGCGTTGAGGAATTGAACCAGGTAAAAGTTGGCAATGAAACCATAGCTGATAAATTTAATGAACAGGTAGCTAAAATTGGTGAAAAGATCAGCGTATCTAAATTTGAGAAAGTAGAAGCACCTTATGTGGCAGCTTATATTCATGGCTCTTATCGCATGGGCGTTTTAGTGGGACTGAATAAAAAAAATGAAGAAGCCGGAAAAGATGTAGCAATGCAAATTGCCGCTATGAATCCGATAGCAATAGATCAATCTGCAGTACCTGCCGAAACTATTGAACGTGAAAGGAACATTGCAATTGAACAGGTAAAAGCCGAAGGCAAACCTGCTGAAATGGCTGAAAAAATTGCTGCGGGAAAAATCAATAAATTCTTCAAAGAAAGTACTTTGCTTGCTCAGGCTTATGTAAAAGATGGCAACAAATCTGTTAGCGATTTTCTTAAAAATCTTGATCCTGAATTAAAAGTTACTGAATTTAAAAGGGTGGCATTGGGTTAAGGATTATAATTTTAATAAGCTTTATATAAATAGGAACCGCTTCTCTTTGAGGCGGTTTTTTATTATGTCAAGTGGTAGTTAATATGTTATCTCTTCTCTAAAAAAATTCAGCATTCATTGGCTCAAAAGATAACCGGGCACCTTACTTTATCTAGAGCTATTTATGAGATTCAGGAAATCCTTGTAGGAAAGTGTCATTTCAAATCCACCTCTCATTTGTGATTATCTTCGATCTGCAGATGCCTGGTATGGATGGTTTTGAGATAACGCAGATTTTAGAAGATGGTGAAGAAATATACGGATCGTTGATTGATTTTATTTATAAAAACTGATGTTGAATTATTAAATTAAAACACCTATACCTCTAAAGGGTTAAACCTCTAAACGATCCACGTCGGCCTTTACATCAAAGTACCCTGTAGAAATATAAATTTTGTCCTAAAAATTGAAAATGCCAGTAGCCTCTGACTTTTAATTGCCCATCCTTCTTCTCCAGTCGAACATTTGCATTCCATGTTCTGCCACTAGTGGCATCATAAATTTTACCGTCTTCCCAAACTTCTTTTTTTGCATTATAAAAGAGTCCGTGCATCACTTCCATACCAAGTATTTTGTGTGACCTCATCGCTTTGTTACTGTTTTTTATATCCAATCTTTCGTTCATTGGCCGGCTTTTATCATCACTATCATCAAACCAAATTATTTTCGCCTTAAACTCATTTCCAGTTCTAAAAATTTCTACTTCAAAATTATTTTGTGTGCACATCCATCTCCCTATAATGCTGTCAGCACTAGGCTGTGCTTTTACATTGAATACAGTTGATATAAATAAGAAAGAAAGAATTAGATATTTCATAAGTAAAAAAAAGTAATACTATATATTACCCCGATAATTCATGTAATTGAGTTCATTTCAATTAAACAAATTATTCTTTAAAATAAATCAGCTCCTTTATTACATTTGAACTAATTTTTTTTTACAGGAAAATTAAATAAGGATTTACAATGTCATTCAATTTACTATTTTTCTTTTCCGTTAATTAGAAAAAGAACAATTTTAACTATTTTAATTCTATGAGCAATATATTTCAAATGTTGCCAACCTTAATAAGTTTATTCACAACTTTTAGAAATAATTTTTCAAGGTTGACAACCTTTGAAAGGTAGCGACAATTAAAATTGCACCCGCATTATATTTTCTCTTTGAATAGAATTCATAATTCCTTTATCTTGCAGCGATTTATTTAAAATTGACTTCGATAAAAATAAAACGAATTTATTTAAATCTGAAATCTACAGTATTCAATCTACAATCAAAATATGCTTCCTAAGTTTAAACGAATTCTTTTAAAATTGTCCGGTGAATCCTTAATGGGTGATAAGAATTTCGGGTTGGATTCAAGTGTTTTAAGACAGTATGCACAGGATATAAAATTAATAACAGAGCTGGGAGTACAGGTGGCCATTGTGATTGGCGGCGGTAACATATATCGTGGTATGAATGAGTCGGAGACGGGTATAGAAAGGGCCCAGGGAGATTATATGGGCATGCTTGCTACTGTAATAAATGGAATGGCGTTGCAAAGTGCACTTGAAAAAGAGGACGTTTACACAAGATTGCAAAGTGCGATAAAAATGGAACAAATTGCAGAACCGTATATACGCAGGCGAGCCATCAGGCATTTGGAAAAAGGAAGGGTGGTTATTTTTGGGGCTGGCACCGGCAATCCTTATTTTACTACAGATACTGCAGGATCTTTGAGAGCGATTGAAATAAAAGCAGACGTTATTTTAAAGGGAACCCGCGTAGATGGCATTTATTCCGCAGATCCGGAAATTGACAAAGGTGCCAAAAAATTTGAAACCATCTCCTTTGCTGAATGTATAGCTTTTAATTTGAAAGTAATGGATATGACTGCTTTTACTTTGTGCATGGAAAACGAGCTTCCTATTATTGTTTTTGATATGGATACTCCGGGCACTTTACTTCGTGTAGTGACCGGAGAAAAAGTGGGCACTTTGGTAACCGGATAATTTGTATTATATTACGCTCTGCTATCCTTAATCTATATTTTCTCTTTCAATCAAAAGAGGGAATTATCCTTTGAAAATACTAATAACTCCCAGGCATTTTATTTCACATTATTGATAAAAAATAATGACTTATGTGGTTATGGATCGTATCCCTTATCGTTCTTATTGCCTGCTTTATTTTTGCCTATCGCATGATAGTAAGCAGTTATGATTTTTTGCCTGCGGATAAAAAATTTTCGTTAGGATTTAAAAAAGATTATTCTTCTGACGACTCGTTGCGTGATGAGACTTTAAGAGATTTAAGGAGTAAACTGAATTCATTGGAAGGCAGTACCTCCTATTATGAAATTCAATTTTCTAAATTTCAACAAAGGTTAAAAGTGTTGGAAGAATCAAATGATTTCCAAAAAGGATCTGTGCAATCCGTTCATAAAAAAGATAATGAAGAAGATTGGAAAGAAATGTATTATGAAGAAAATGAGGCGAAGACAAAACTAGAGAATGAGATAGATGGATTGATGCAAAAATTAGAAGATGCGGAAAATAATTCGGTCGAATTAAAAAAAAATAATTTGGAATGGGCGACCTTGCGAAGTGATTATGATACCCGATTAAATGATCTGCAATCCATGCAAGACAATATGGGTATTTTGCAAAGGCAACTGGAAGCAGCAG
Source organism: Ginsengibacter sp. (assembly GCA_039922575.1). Classification (GTDB taxonomy): domain Bacteria; phylum Bacteroidota; class Bacteroidia; order Chitinophagales; family Chitinophagaceae; genus Ginsengibacter. The sequence continues at coordinate 36,401 of JBDTEK010000137.1, read as the reverse complement.
CAGAAAGGGAGAAAGAACTGGAGCAGTTATTACTTGTGGAAATAAATACAAAAAAGCAATATTCATTTTTGGAAACCGCGCATACACAATTGAAAAGTGAAAATGAGGATATAAGAAGGCAACTTATAGAGATGAATAAAAAGGAAGCAGAAATGGAATCACGGAATAAGCATGTAAAAGAATTAGAGAGCCGGGTTGCCCTTTATGAAGAAGAAAAGGCTAAAATGATCTCTGACCTTGAGTTGATGGTGAGCCACAACAAAATGTTTTTCTCCAATAAGAATTCGTGATTTTATTAATAGAAGTCTCTCTATTTCTTATCGGAAGATCAACTTTATTTATGGAATTTCTTTTCTTTTGAAAAAGAGGATTCATATTTTGCAAGAGATAAAACAGGGAATCATTTAGTTTGAAAAGATTCACTAATTTACTCCAGACTATAAAACCTTAGTAGATGAGGATTCGTTATTACATTCAACCTTATTACATTTTCTTGGATAATTATAAAAGCTTTCATTTATTTTGAATGGGACGGAATAAGATAATTCAATATGGTAATAAGGAAGAATTTTTTTAAGAATTTTCCTACTTAAGTTTAAAGGCAATAAGTTCTACATCTCAGTGGCTATTAAGTGCTTTTTCCTAAAAATAAGGTATAAAAGCGAAAAGGGAAATGACCGTCTTTTTTTTGGTTTTTCGATTTCACTTTATCAATCGTTGTTTAAATCTAATTCAGCAATTATGCTGCTGTAGTGCAAAGCATGGATCATTGATTTGAAAAACCTACCAATTTATCTCTTGCTAATCAAAGTTAAATTGAATCAAATCAATGAACCTTCATTAAATTTGCAGATAAGAACCCCAAACCCAAATAATGGATAATAATACTTCGCTGGCAGCCATCAGAAAAGTGTATCAATTACAATCTCTTTTAGAAAGCGAGGTGGATAATAATCCGATAAAGCAGTTTGAAACCTGGTGGCAGCAAGCTATTGAAAGTAAAATTGAAGAACCGAATGCAATGACACTTGCCACAAGTACAAAGTCTGCAAGGCCTTCGGCGCGAACAGTTTTGTTGAAAGGCATACACGAATCAGGTTTTGTTTTTTTTACAAATTACAAAAGCAGAAAAGGAAAAGAAATTGAAGAAAATCCCTTTGTGTCTTTATTGTTTTTTTGGAAAGAGATGGAACGTCAGGTGAGAATTGAGGGAGTTATAAAAAAAGTATCTGCCGAAGAAAGCGATCAGTATTTTTCTTCGAGGCCAAGAGAGAGCCGTATAGGCGCCTGGTGTTCTCCTCAAAGTTCCGTAATTGAAAACAGGGAATATCTTCAGCAAAATAAAAAGAAGTACAACTCACAATTTGAAAGTGAAGAGATCCCACGCCCGGAATTTTGGGGTGGATATATCGTGGTACCTGAACGAATTGAATTCTGGCAGGGCAGGCCCGGCAGGCTTCATGACAGATTGCTCTATTCTTTAAATAAAAATAATTTGTGGAAAATAGAAAGGTTGGCACCCTAATTTTACGCTTCTTTCTTATCTGTTTGTCCTTCTTTTGTTTGTCCTTCTTTTGTTTGTCCTTCTTTTGTAGATTTTGTTTTTACACTTGCAGGCCTTGTTTTACCAAATGATCCTTTAAATATTTTTCCTTTTTTGGTCTTTTTATCTCCGCGTCCCATTTAAATTGATGATTTTTAGTTATTGAATACTTGAATGATAATAAAAAAAGCAAGATACATCAATGCATCTTGCTTTGAGAAATTTTTACGAAAATCAGATTTTCGACGATAATTCTTTCCCTGCTTTAAATTTAGCTACTTTTTTAGCTTTAATTTTAATAACAGCGCCGGTTTGTGGATTGCGTCCGTTGCGTGCAGCTCTTTTGCTCACAGAAAAAGTTCCAAAACCTACAAGTGTCACTTTTCCACCGCCTTTCAGGGTTTTAGTAACTGCTTGGGTAAAAGAATCTAGAGCAGCGTTAGCTTGTGTTTTGGTAACTCCTGCATCGTCGGCCATCTTGGCGATTAATTCAGCTTTGTTCATAATAATTTGTTTGATTTTTTTAACAGCAACAAATATATAAGGTTTTTCAATGCAATAATATTTTTAAGCACTTTTTTTTTTAACGTTTTTTACCTGAAATCCGCAGGTAGTAAGGTTTTTAACGTTCATAAGTAAATTTACCATCAAATCAGGAGACCTTATTTTCCTCTGTAGGTCAATGTGGTAAAGGATATTAGTCAAATTATTAGTGAAATTACCATTGGAATGCGTACATAAAACTTTTTGAATTGACGTAAAATTCTTTAACCGTAATTCAATATCAGTCCACACTTTTGAGAAGGCTAGAAAAATAAACCGCGTGATCGCCCCATTTTTTGGTCGCTTCTTCTCTTTTCAATGGTTCTGTATTTTTAAGAAAACCTTCATAATCATTTTTTGAAGTGCATAAAAGTTGAAGAGTAAAAGTTTTTCCATCAGTTTCGTCATGCCCAAGCAGTTGGCAAAAATGATATTCATTAACATAACCGGAAGCCATTATTTCAGGAATATTAATTTTCTTTTGCCAGCGCAGCCATTCCTCCAAAGTTTCGTGATCAACCTTTGTGGTAGTATTGTGGATGTACATTTTTTCTGTTTTCTGTTTTAAAATTACTATTGCTTTTGATGAGGCGGGTACTTAAATTTTTGGGTAAGTATTATAATTTCAATTTAAGATAGACAGGGCAATGGTCACTATGTTTTATCTGTGGGAAAATCTTTACATCCTTTATCTGGTCCAGCAAATTATCAGTTACATTAATGTAATCAATTCTCCAGCCTTTATTTTCTAACCGGGTACTGGGCCGCATTACATTCCACCAGGAATATTGTCCTGTTTCTTTATTCAAATGCCTGAAGCCATCTACAAATCCATTTTCTAAAAACTTGTCGAACCATGCTCTTTCTTCAGGCAAAAAGCCGGTTGATTTTTTATTGCTTTTTGGATTGTGAATGTCAATTTCTTCATGCGCAATATTGTAGTCGCCGCAAACAATTATTTTATTTCTTGTTTTTTTTAAATCGTTTAGGTAATCTAAAAATTCGTCCATCCAAATGTATTTGTATGATTGCCGGAGTTCTCCGCTTGTTCCTGAAGGAAAGTATGCATTAATCAATGTAAGATTCCCATAGTCTGCCCTGATTACCCTTCCTTCAAAATCGCTTTGATTATTGCTGTGGCCATACTGCATATTGTCTGGAAGCAGTTTGCTCAAAATGCCTACTCCGCTATAACCTTTCTTTTGCGCACAAAAAAAATAAGGTCTGTAACCCGCTGATTCAAAAGAGGCAAAATCCATATCAGACTCCTGCGCTTTCACTTCCTGCAGGCATATTATATCTGCAGGATCTGTGTTGAGCCAATCCATAAACCCTTTTTTTATTGCGGATCTTATTCCGTTTACATTGTAAGAAATAATGCGCATATCCATAGAGGGAAATTTTAAAATTACTAAAAATAATTCCAAAGAACAGAACACGGATTGTGATTTGCAAAACAAAAATAGATAGAAATAAAAGAACAAAAGTCAATGGGTTCAATTCAAAAATTCACATTGGTTGCACACCTTAAAAACTTCGTCCCAATATTTGAAACACTTTTTTCCAAGTTTGGCAACCATCAATAAGAAGGGCATTTTGAAATACACACAGAACAAAGTCAATCTGATTTCAACGAGCCAATAATATGATAAAGATCGCTGAAATGCACTCGTGAACCTTTGGATAGAAAATTGAAAATCTAAGAATTATAAACCTGAATCATCAAATATTTTAAACTTCATAATCCAATTGTGGCCTTAGCCACCGTTCCGCTTCATCCAAAGGCATTTTTTTTCTTTTTGCATAATCTTCAACCTGGTCTTTTGATACTTTTCCTATTCCAAAATACTTGCTTTCAGGATTTGCAAAATACCATCCACAAACAGATGGGGCAGGATACATGGCCAGCGATTCGGTCAAAGTAATGCCAGCATTCCTGGTGGCATCCAGTAATTGAAAAAGTTTGTATTTCTCAGTATGATCAGGGCAAGCCGGGTATCCGGGTGCGGGGCGTATTCCTAAGTATTTTTCTTCAATTAATTCTTTAGAAGATAACTTTTCTTCCTTAGCGTAACCCCAGTATTCCTTTCTGACTTTTTCATGCAGCAATTCTGCAAATGCTTCAGCAAGCCTGTCGGCTAAGGCTTGTAACATGATCTTGCTGTAATCATCAAACTCTTTATTGAACCTTTCTATATGTGGCTCAAGCCCGTGAATGCTAACTGCAAATGCTCCTAAATAATCAGGTAATCCTTTCTTTTTAAATGGTTTTATAAAATCCGCTAAGGAAAAATTAGGTTGCCCGGGCGCTTTCTTTATTTGCTGCCGTAAAAATTCCAGGTTATAATTTTTCCCGGTAACATCGTGTACCTCAATAGAATCTTCACCGTTGGAGTTAGCTTCCCAAAAGCCTACAACTCCTTTTGCAATTAACCATTTTTCTTTTATTAAATTTTTTAGGAAGGCCTGTGCTTCTTCATAAAGTTTTGTGGCTGCTTCTCCTATTTTTGGGTCTGATAAAATTTGAGGAAATTTTCCATGCATTTCCCACGCAATAAAAAATGGTTGCCAATCTAAGTATTCATAAATTTCGTTAAGGTCATAATTATCAAAAACTTTTACCCCTGTAAAAGATGGTTTTGCCGGAGTAAAATGATCCCAATCAACTACCGATTTATTTTTTTGTGCATCAGCAAATGATAACATGGCTTTTGCTGATCTTTTATTACCAAAGTCTTTTTTTAGTTTTTCATATTCTGTTTTTATCCCTGATAAAAAATCCGCTTTGGTTTCTTTGTTTAATAAACTACCCGCTACTGTTACGCTTCTCGAAGCATCAAGCACATGAATAACGCCGTTATCAAATTCAGGCGCTATTCTAACGGCGGTGTGTAAGCGCGAAGTGGTGGCTCCGCCAATCAGAAGTGGAATGGTAACATTATTCCTTTTCATCTCACGGGCTACATGGACCATTTCATCAAGCGAAGGCGTAATAAGTCCGCTAAGCCCAATCATAGCAACATCTTTTTCTTTGGCTACCTGCAATATTTTATCCGCGGGAACCATTACCCCAAGATCAATTACCTCGTAGCCATTACAGCCAAGTACCACACCAACAATATTTTTACCAATGTCGTGTACATCACCCTTTACTGTAGCCATTAATATTTTTGCAGGGCCGGAGCCTTCTACATTTAATATTCCCGCTTCAATGTTCGCTTGTTTTGTTTTTTCTTTTTCGGCCTCAATGAATGGGAATAAATAATTCACGCTTTTTTTCATAACGCGTGCGCTTTTTACTACCTGCGGCAAAAACATTTTTCCGCTTCCGAAAAGGTCACCTACGACGTTCATTCCATCCATCAGAGGCCCTTCAATTACGTCTAAAGGTTTCGGATATTTTTGCCGTGCTTCCTCAGTATCTTCTTCAATATAATCGGTAATTCCATTTACTAACGCATGACTTAAACGTGTTTGTACATCTTCTTTTCTCCATGCTTCATCTTTTACAATTTCCTTTCCTTTTGCTTTTACTGTTTCCGCAAACGCTAATAATCTATCGGTTGAATCTTCTTTACGATTAAGAATTACGTCTTCACATAATTCTTTTAAAACAGGATCTATATTTTCGTAAATCTGCAATGCGCCGGCATTTACAATACCCATATCCATACCCGCTTTTATAGCGTGGTATAAAAAGACCGCATGCATCGCTTCTCTTACGGTATCGTTGCCGCGAAAAGAAAAAGACACATTACTTACGCCACCACTTATTTTTGTAAGCGGCATTATTCTTTTTATTTCCCGTGTTGCTTCTATAAAATCTACGCCATAATTATTGTGCTCTTCGATGCCGGTTGCTATCGCAAAAATGTTAGGGTCAAAAATGATATCTTCTGGTTTATAGTCAGCTTGTTCAGTTAAGATTTTATATGCGCGTTTGCATATTTCTACTTTACGTTCTATAGTATCTGCCTGTCCTTTTTCATCAAACGCCATTACTACAACGGCTGCGCCAAAGCTTTTGCAAACCGATGCCTGCTCCAAAAATTTTTCTTCACCCTCTTTCATCGAAATAGAATTGACAATACATTTCCCCTGCACGCATTTCAGTCCCGCTTCTATAATGGTGAATTTGGAAGAATCTATCATTACCGGAATTTTTGCTATGTCGGGCTCCGCCTGTAATAAATTCAAAAATGTGGTCATTGCTTTTTCGCTGTCCAGCAAGGCATCATCCATGTTTACATCCAATACCTGGGCGCCGCCTTCTACCTGATGACGTGCAACTGATAAGGCTTCTTCAAAATTGCCACTTCTTATTAATCTGGCAAATTTTTTAGAACCGGTAACATTTGTGCGCTCACCAATATTGATGAATAGGGTTTCAGGCCGCACTACAAGTGCTTCCAAACCTGAAAGCCGTAAATAGGGTTTAATAGTTTTTGTTGCTGACATTTTTATTTTGTTTTACCGGGAATTCTAAATCCAATAGGATTCCGCGGTTTGTTTTCCTGTATTAGTAATTTTTTTAAATACGCAAATATTGTTTTTATTTCTTCATCATTTTTTACCAGGTGATGTTCTATTTTTTCAATCTTCATCCAAAGATCTTTGTTATCTAAAATGAGTTGTTTCATTTTTGTAAACAAACGGATAATTTGGATGTTTACCTGTATTGCAGTTTCAGAATTTAGTACGCTTGATAACATGGCTACTCCCTGTTCTGTGAAAGCATTAGGTAAGTACTTAGAGTGCCTTCCTTTCTCTAAGGTCGCAAATTGCGACCTTAGAGAATTGTATTCTTCCCGTGTTGCCTTAACCATAAAATCTTTGGGAAACCTTGTTGCATTTCTTTTTACAACTTCATTCAAACGCTTTACTTCAACCCCATACATTTCTGCTAAATCCCTATCCAACATTACTTTCAGCCCTCTAGTTACATAAATTTTTTCCAGGATTGTTTCTTCCGCCACTTTGGTAGTTGGCAAATTTGATTTTGGCATTTCTGTCTTTTTTAATGTTAGATGAGAAATCCGTCTTTTGCCTTATCTCACTTATTTCAACCTATTAACTTATTATGGCATTTTGGAATATCAAATTTATCTTGAAGTCGCAATTTGCGACTTCAAGATTCTATGCTTTCATTGTTTCCAATTCTTCCTCCATCACCGGCAATTTTCTCGCTTCATATTTCTTCACCTGCTCAGCAATATGCTTAATATGTTCCGGCGTTGTTCCGCAACATCCGCCTACGATATTTACAAAACCTTCCCGCGCCCAGTCTTCTAAAATATGTGCGGTTTCATCCGGTTGTTCATCATATTCTCCAAATGCATTGGGCAAGCCTGCATTGGGATATGCTGATGTATAACAACTTGCTATCTGGCTTAATTCTTCAATGTGCGGACGCATTTCTTTTGCTCCAAGCGCACAATTTAATCCTATGCTCAAGGGATTAGCATGCGATACAGAAATATAGAATGCTTCCAAAGTTTGTCCGCTCAAAGTTCTTCCGCTGGCGTCAGTTATGGTCCCGCTGATCATTATAGGCAATTCTTGCTTTTTAGTATCTCTGAAATATTTTTTTATCGCGTAAATCGCTGCTTTTGCATTAAGCGTGTCAAAAATAGTTTCTACTAAAAGAAGATCAACTCCACCATCTACCAATCCTCTTATTTGCTCATAATATGCATTCGCCACTTCATCAAAAGTAACCGTGCGAAAACCAGGATTATTTACATCAGGCGACAGGCTTAAAGTTTTGTTGAGAGGGCCGATAGCGCCTGCGATAAACCTTACCTCTTTCTGCGTTTGTGGTGAGGGAACACGGCTGAGGGAAGAAGATAAAAATTCATCAACTGCTTTTCTTGCACATTGTGCTGAGGCTACATTTAATTCGTATGCTATGGATTGCAAATCGTAATCAGTTTGTGCAATGGAAGTGCTGCTAAATGTATTGGTTTCAATAATATCTGCACCGGCTTTGAGATATTCATTATGGATTGTCTGGATTATTTGTGGCTGTGTAATGCTGAGCAGGTCATTATTTCCTCTTAAATCTTTATGCCAATCTTTAAATCTTTCTCCACGAAAATCTTTTTCTTCCAGTTTGTATTGCTGAATCATCGTGCCCATTGCGCCATCTATTATTAATATTCGTTCATTGAGATACTCATGAATTGTTTTTTTCATTAACTAATTATTTAGGTAGGTTATTTATTTCTGCAATTATTTTTATAGGTGGCTTTTTTAGGGAGTGTCTGAGCCATAAAAATCCTAATATTCCTGAAGCCAATGATGCCAGCAGAATGGAAATCTTTGATTCAGTAATTGTTTCGGCATGATCATAAGCTAATAAAGTGATAAAAATAGACATGGTAAATCCAATACCTGCGAGGAAGCCGATTCCTAAAACCTGCTTCCATGTTAATCCTTTTGGTAATGTGGAAATGCCGAGTATTACAGCTAAAAAACTGAATAAAATCACACCAGCAGGCTTGCCAATAATTAATCCTGCAAAAATACCTATGCTGCCGGGAGCGGCCAGACCTGTATCCCAGTTATTTCCAAAAACGATAGCTGTATTTGCCAGGGCAAAAAGAGGTAGAATAATGATAGATACAGGTTTATGAAGCCAATCCTGCAAAATGTAGGAAAGTGAAGTTTTTTCACCTTTTCCAAAAGGAATGGCGAATGCAAGTAAAATACCCGCAAGAGTGGCATGCACACCTGAGTGTAACATGAAGTACCACATAAAAATGCCTCCAATTAAATAAACGAGTAAGTAATTAATTTTTAATTTGTTCAATACCATTAAAACTCCAAAAATAAAAACAACAATGAATAAATTAAATAATGATAATGAGGTGGTATAAAAAATGGCAATTACAAGGATAGCTCCGAGGTCATCTATCACAGCAATAGCAGTCAATAATATTTTCAGGGATGAAGGAATACGACTTCCGAGGAGAGAAAGCACACCAATTGCGAAGGCGATATCTGTTGCCATTGGAATGCCGGCTCCCGCCTGTGTAGGAGTACCATAATTAAAGAATGTGAAGATAGCAGCAGGGATCAACATTCCACCAACTGCAGCAAAAACCGGAAGCAATGCATTTTTTAGGTTGGAAAGCTCACCAACGAATATTTCCCTTTTTAATTCGAGCCCTATGAGAAAAAAGAATATGGCCATTAAGCCTTCATTGATCCAGTTTTCTGTTGAAAGGCCTGCTATTTGATAATGCCATATGCCAAGGTAAGATTCCTGGATAGATGAGTTGGCAAGCAGTAGAGAAATAATGGTACACAAAATAAGAAGAACGCCTCCTTTTTCGCTTTCAAAAAATTCGTGGAATAGTTTTGTAATACTCATTTCATTTATAATCGTTAATAAGGAGAAATTTCCTTAATAAAGGGCAAAGCTTGTAAATAAAAGTGAAGTAAAAACGAAATTGAAATCCTGTAGATTGGGCAGAATGTTTTCGTTTATTAGTTCAGTTAAATAGACAACTTTAGATAATTTCCGGGCCGAACAATAAACAAATCCGCCTGAAACGCTGTAAAATTAATGTAATGGCGCAATATTGCAAAATGGAATATAAAAAACTATCGTTTGGCAGAATCCTGGAGCTCTTCCTCATCCTTTAATTTTTTTGCATATTTGCCAATGGTAAGTCCCTGCCCGATAATGGAAAATAATACTACGATATAAGTAATTGAAACTAACATATCACCATACATATATTTTGGAACCGCCAAAGCGAGAGCAACGGAAATGCCTCCCCGCAGTGCTCCCCAGGTGAGGATCGGGATCGTGTTTTTTTCGAAAGGCCTCTTATTTTTCAAAACTATTATGGGAAGCCATACAGAAATATACCGGGCGAATAGCACAATAACAATAGTAATACATCCCATCAAGAGCAAAGTCATATTAAATGGGATAATCAACATTTCAAATCCAATTAAAAGAAATAAAATTGCATTCATTACTTCATCTATCATTTCCCAAAATTTCCCAATATAGTCACGGGAAGTATCGCTTACTACCACATCCATGCTTTTATTACCTGTAATGAGGCCCGCTATTACCATGGCTAATGGACCGCTGACTGATAGATTTTCTGCAAGCAGATATCCACCCATCACTATCGCAAGTGTAGTCATCACTTGTACTATATAGTTGTCAATAGAGCGGAGAACAAGGTATCCTATTTGTCCTAATAGCCAGCCAAGAAGCAAGCCACCACCGGTTTCTCTGATAAATAGCCACACGACATCCCATACCGTGGTATTTACCAAACCAATTTGGGCAATTTCATAAAAGGTGATAAATAGCACCACTCCAACACCGTCATTAAACAGGCTTTCCCCGCTGATTCTTGCCTCAAGAGCTACCGGAATTTTTGCTTTTTTTAAAATAGCGGTTACGGCAATAGGGTCGGTAGGAGAAATCAACGCTCCAAATAATAAACAGTAAAGTAAATTAACTGAAAGGCCAAAAAGGATAGTAAGGGCATATAAAAGCAAACCAACCACCAGGGTAGAAATGAGTACTCCAATGGTGGAAAAGGTAATGATGGTAGTTCTTTCTTTTTTTAATTTTTTTGCATCTATTTGAATGGCTGCGGCAAATAATAAAAAGCTCAGCATTACTTTCAATACTGCTGTTTGAAAATCAATAGCGCCAAGAGCTTCAGTCGTTTTAAAAAAGAATGTAGGGAAAATATAGCCGATACCAACCACCAACAATGAGGCGATAAGGGAAATAAGCATGATGCCTATAGTTCCCGGGAGCTTGAAAAACCGGTGATTGATGTAGCCAAAAATAGCCGCCAATACAATGATGACGGTTATGATATTGTATATTTCCATTAAATTTTTTAGAAAAAATAGCACCTAAAAAAAAAATTAAAAATGAATTCAAAATTTTTTTAAGATTTACGTTGATTGATGGTTTCGGAGAAAACGACTAAATTATTTACAGCAATCCTTTTCCCTGATAAAAATTGATTTGAATAGCTTCCATAAAAAAACGCCAATATTGTGTACGAACGTCATTGTAATTTTTTATTAATGAGAATGTGAAGTTACTTATTCATGCTTTTTATATGTTCAATTGTTGAATTAGACATTTTCCAATTCAAAAATTGGATCAATCAATGTTCCTGCAGGTAATTCAAAAACCGGGTCAATAATTCCATCCCGGAGGTCATAAACCCAGCCATGCAAATGAGGTATGTGATCGTGCTTCCAGGCATTTTGAATAATGGAAGTTTTTGCAAGGTTCATTACTTGTTCTTTTACATTCAATTGGGTAAGCAGGTGATGTTTTTCTGCATGGGTTGGCAGCGTATTTATCTCTTCTTCGTGCAGCTTATATACATCTTTAATATTCCGTATCCATTGATCCATAAGTCCATAACTTTTGTGCTCCATAGCTGCCGAAACGCCACCGCAATTGTGATGGCCACAAACGATTACGTGCCTTACTTTTAAAATTTCAACTGCAAACTGGAGTACGCTCAGCATATTAAGATCAGTATGGATCACCATGTTGGAAATATTGCGATGTACAAATATTTCGCCGGGTTGTGTACCCGTAATCCTATCTGCAGGTACCCTGCTGTCGCTGCATCCTATCCATAATATTTCCGGCTTTTGTAATTCAATAAGCCTTGTAAAATAATTGGGATCTTCATTGATCTGTGTTGAAGCCCATTCCTTGTTTTTTTCTAAAAGTTTTCTGTATGCATCCATTTTATTGTGTTTTGTTTTTGGAAATCAGGTGGCAGGTAGCAAGTATCAATTATTACATATTCAATCCTCCACAGGTACTTATCACTTGCCCTGTAATATATGAACTCATGTCGCTTGCAAGAAAAAGTGAAACATTTGCTATTTCATCTGCGCTTCCAAAGCGGCCCAAAGGTATTTTTTCTAAGAATGTTTTCGCCGAATCCCCTTCTTTCAGGTAATTCGTCATATCTGTCTCTACAAAGCCGGGTGCGATAGCATTACATCTTATATTTCTGCTGCCCAATTCCGCTGCTATCGATTTTGTGAACCCAATAATTCCAGCTTTACTTGCTGCATAGCTGCTTTGACCTGCATTTCCCCTCATCCCAATTATCGAACTCATGTTGATGATGCTTCCTTTGCGTGCTTTCATCATTGGTTTTATCACCTGTTTAGTCATATTGAATACACTTGTGAGATTGGTGTTGATTACTTCATTCCATTGCTCCGGAGTCATTCTAAGCAAAAGATTATCCTTTGAAATTCCCGCATTGTTTACACAAATATCTATAGTTCCAAATACTTTTTGAACTTCATTTACCAAATTTTCACATTCGTTATAATTAGAGGCATTACTCTTGTAGGCTTTCGCATTTACACCAAAGGATTTTAATTTTTCTACTAATGCATTTGCTTTTTCATCGCTACTTACATATGTAAAAGCAATGTGCGCGCCATTTTCGGCAAATTTTAATGCAATGGCTTCGCCTATTCCACGGCTTCCGCCGGTTACTATAGCCACTTTATTTTCCAATAATTTCATAAAATAATTTTGTCAATTTTCTAATGATACTTTATGCAAATTAAATACGTGCAGTTTATTTTTACAGAAAAATTTTTTTTTCCTTTCTTTTAAATCTTTAAAAAATTTCAATTCGTTCATATTTAATCCATCCTTTTAGCCGTTCTTATTTTTTCAAATATTATCCTTTCTGATTGGCTTCAAATACCCTTATAAAATTACCTCCTAATATTTTGAAAATATCTTCTTTTGAATAACCGAGTTTTACGAGCTCTTTTGTTATCATAGGATATTTGGTCACATCTGTGAGAACCTTAGGAGTAACTGAAATTCCATCAAAATCACCACCAAGGCCAACGTGATCAATACCGGCAAGTTTGATGATGTGCTCCATGTGGTCGAATAATAAATGAAAAGGAGCCTGCATAGCCTCTACTTCTTTGGGATATTTTTTTGCAATCATGTCGTCTGCAATAAAATCCTTTATCCCTGATTTTATAAGAGCTTTTGTTTCTTCTTTGTGTTTCCTAATAAATTCTTTTTGTTTTGCGCCGATGCTCCTATCAAGAAATACAGGATAAAAATTCAGGTCAATAACGCCTCCATTTTTGCCTACTGCTTTTATCTGATCATCTTTTAAATTTCTAAAAACAGGGCACAACGAATAAGCATCACTGTGAGAGACCAAAACAGGTTTTGTAGAAGTATTGATTGCATCCCAAAAGGTTTGATCTCCAACGTGGCTTAAGTCCACCATCATACCTAATTGATTCATACGCTCTACAACTTTTTTACCAAAATTATTCAATCCTTTTTTCTGAGATGTGGAATCAATAATGCCATTTTTCCGTTGATTTCCTGATTCATATTCTGCGCTGGTAGCCCATGAATTATTATTATTCCAGGTAAGGGTCATATACCTTACGCCGCGATTGTATAAGCTGTCTAATTTATCTAAATCATCTTCTATCATATGACCGCCTTCCACACCCATCATGGAAGCAAGCTTGTGTTCTTTTACTGCTTGCTGAAGCTCCTCAGGCGTAGTTACAATCATCATTTTAGAAGGATTTCGTTTCACCCATGCATACAGGGTGTCGATCTCCCGGTTAGCAAAAAGGAAAGGATTTTTTTGTTTGCCATCACAGAAAATAGAGAATACCTGCACATCCAAGCCGCCTTCCAACATACGGTTAAGATCGCTGTGTGTTTTGCCTCTAAGGTCTTCATCAAAGCGATAGCCTCTTTCGATGCAGGCGCTGATGATGTCATTATGCGTATCACATACAATGGCTTCTGCATGTATTTTCTTGTACAATTGTGATTTAGAAGTAGAAGAGATTAAAACTGTAATTATAAACAGGAAAAAAGCTTTCTTCATTTTTTAGTATTTAGGACATGAAAGTAATTGACTTATTTTCTTTTGTATCAAAAGTAAATGTTTTAAAACGGGAGGTTATTATAAAAATAAATGAAATTAAAAGTAGGTGGAAAATTTTGAGGTGAATTCTATTTTATTTCTAAGAAATGAAAATCAATTAGTGTTTTATATTCTCCAATATTGATTGTTTAAACATTAGAAGGAAAACTATGAAATACAGATATCAACCTTATTTTCTTCTTTCTGCCAAGCGTACCATAATAAGTTTTCTGCAAACCAGGTATTTAGGCTTTCTGCTTAGGTTAACAACCAAAAGCTTGAATCCACTAAATTTGACGAAGAGTTTTTTTATTTATTGAATTCCATTTTCTTTTTTAAAAGCGTAGGAAGTATTTAAAATATACTCGTAGAACTGTGTAAGATTACTGTTCACAACAAAGAAATAATTAGGCCGGTACATTTTTCTGTATTTTTCAAGATCATCCCCTTTCAACCCGGTTATACGCGATATTGTTTTTGCGGAAAAACGGTAATCAATATATCTGTCCTGTTCATCTTGTACTAATCGTTTCTGAAATGCAAGGTTTTGCTTATTTTTTCTAAATTGGAAAATGCCGATTAATTGATCTAAATCAACACCTGCAGGGCCTCCTGGCTCATAATTTGACCTGATGGTAGGGTTTTCTCTTTGAAAAATTTTTGAATAAGTTACCCTGTTTTCCATCGAATCTCTTTGATATGAATTGGAGAAAACGGTAATGCCCTGGAGTAATTTATATTTATCCTTGATCTTTACACGTAACGAAATATCAAAAGAGTTATAATTCTTTACATCTTTTACCGGGAACTTCACGGTGTATTTTCCTCCATAAAAAAAATCAATAGAGTCATTTTCTGATACATTAAGATGATATGCGCCGAGAGAATCCGTAATGGTGGTGGTGCCTGATGTACTGTAAACATTTACAAAAGGAACTACATAAAGTTTGGTAGAATCGTACACAGTACCGGAGATAATGATCTGGCCAAAACAATTATTGTTACAGAAGATACTCAGAATAAAAAGAAAGAAGAAAGAATAAAAGCGTTTAATTTTTATCACATTGAAAATAGTAAAGGTAATATTACATCATTGCTGAATGAAATAATAACCCTGCATTATTTTTTAACGCTGCTTTTTAAAATGGGATTCAATTTAAGTTTTTTCTTGTAAAAACGGCTTATAATCCACATTATAAATGGAATTAATGGCGGAATTGCAATTGCATATTTAGGAACAAAAAGATAAGCTACTAACATGATCAGGAAAATAATGGGTACTGCTAAAGCCCTGAAAGAGTAATAGCCTGCCAGCACCGGCGGAAATGAAATTGAAATATTATTTTTTGAATTGCTGATATATTTCCAGAGAATGAAATTCATCATACCTAAAAAACAAATATTTAAAGTATAAAAAATAACGGGGGTTTTTAAATAATAAAAAATGTATTCACTATAAAAGGATGTGCTAAATGGCATTAATATAATTCCAAGAAGAAAAAACAGGTTAATCCACAACAATTTTTGTGTATAACCGGTTACGAAACCATATAATTTGTGGTGTACAGTCCAGTAAAGTCCTATGATAAAAAAACTAACCAAAAATCCTATGAATTTGGGAAAAATAACCGCGAGACTGTTTATGACTTTGTCTTCTGTTACCGGCGCCGGTATTTCAGGAACTTTTAATTCAATTACAAGTAATGTAATGGCAATTGCAAATACTGCGTCACTGAAAAGAATCATTCTTTCCAGTTGAAATTCTTTTCTTTTGTCGTGTATAAAGGGTTCAACCATGGCGTTAAATAATTTCGTAAAATAGGAATTATTTATTCATTCTTTTTACAACTTCTTCAATTTGGACTGGATAAAACTTGTGTTCGAGCTTATGAATTTTTTGCGCAAGGATTTCTGGGGTATCCGTTTTATCAATTGCGCAGGTGGTTTGAAAAATGATTTTGCCATGATCGTATAACTCATCTACAAAATGAATAGTAATACCGCTTTCTTTTTCTCCGGCGTTGATAACGGATGAATGTACCGCATTGCCATACATGCCTTTCCCTCCGTAAGCCGGTAGCAGAGCGGGATGTATGTTAATGACCCTTTCCGGGTATGAATGGATCAGCACATTAGGTACTTTCCATAAAAAGCCGGCAAGTATGATAAGATCTATTTTATTTTCTTTTAATTCTGATACGTAACCGGTTTGCAAAAAATTATTTTTTTCAATAAGAAGAAGTGGTATGCTTTCTTTTTCAGCAATATTGAGTACCCCGGCTTTTGGATTGTTGCAAACAATTAAAGCAATGTCCACGATTTTACTGTTTCTGAAGTAGTCAATTATTTTTTGAGCATTACTTCCTGCCCCCGAGGCAAAAATAGCCAACTTCTTACCATGCGGAAGAAAGCATGCAGGCTGGTCTTCGTCATTTTTTAATATAGAAAGTTCGTGTCCATTATTTGCTGATTGGATGCGGGATGCCGGTTGCAGATTAGGTTTCTGTTGCCGGTAACCAGTGGCCAATGGCCGGAAGGAGGTAATCTCTTTTTTCATCAATCCAAATCTTCTTAAAATCCTTTTTTCATATTTCCAGAAAAAAGAAAACATTCCAAAACAATATCCAACGATCAAAATAATTACCTGGTAACCAAATATGAATACAATAAGATTAGAAACCCACCACGCAGATCCAAATTGATCAAGTAACAACCATTTTGCTACCTTTTCACTCACCCATGCGGTTATGGTTCCGGTAATTGCAAACGTGCAGAGAATTAAAATAAGACCGGTGGTTTTTACTTTCCAATGATCCTTTAACCTGTTTAACATTAGTCAAAGATGAGCAATTTTGTAATCAAAAATAATAGCACTTTCAAAAGAAGATGAAGAGGTCTTTTGATTATTAGAAAATTGAATAAAAAAAAACAACTGTAATTAAAAATCGCTGAAACGCGCGCCCAAACAAGGAAAAAAAAACTTAAAAATGTTAACACTTTGTCAAAATGCTTCCTTATTTTTGCAGCCGAACAAAGTTTATTTTCCATTATTTAAGATAGGAACCAGCGTATGAATCAAAACAGCAGGAATTTATTTAAAGCATTAGCTGTACTTTTTTTCCTTACTTTAATTTCTCCCAAATTATTGTTTGCAGCTGATGGTGAAACATTATTTAAAGCTAACTGTGCCAGTTGTCATAAACCGGACGAGCATTATGTAGGTCCGGCTCTTAAAGGAGCCAGGGAAAGAGAGCCATCAAAGGATTGGGTTTATAAATGGGTGAATAATGCATCTACAATGGCAAATACAGACCCATATGCCATGAAATTAAAAGGCGAGGCTGGTGGCGTGGTGATGACTTCTTTTCCTGATTTGAAAAAGGATGAGATAGACGCCATTTTGGATTGGGCCGATAAATTTGCAAAGCCGGGAGCGCCTGCGGGAGGAGCACCAGGACAAACAGCGCCTGCACCAACATCTGATAATACCATTCTCTATGGAGTGCTTACTTTATTGTTGGCCATCATTGGTTTAATTTTAGTGCAGGTAAATAGTAATCTCAAAAAACTAACTGATGAAAAAGAAGGCAAAAAAACTCCGCCTGCAGTTCCTTTTTATCGAAATAAAACCTATTTGTTATTGGTTGTGATCGTCTTATTTTTATTAGGAGGTTATTTTTTGGTAGAAGGCGCTATGGGATTAGGAAGGCAAAAGGGATACCAACCGGTGCAGCCTATATTTTATTCGCATGAAGTACATGCCGGTGTGAACCAGATCAGTTGTTTGTATTGCCACGGTGGGGCTCAGGACAGCAAGCAAGCAAGTATTCCTTCGGTAAATGTTTGTATGAACTGCCACATGGCGGTAAAAGAATATTCAGGCAAGCCAATTTTGCGTGATGACGGAACCACTGTAAATGCGAACGAAGAAATTCAGAAATTATACAGGTATGCGGGATGGAATCCTGATACCAAAACCTACGATAAGCCGGGTAAACCAATTGAATGGATCAGAATTCACAACTTGCCCGATCATGTTTATTTCAACCACTCTCAGCATGTAAAGGTAGGGCAGGTGGCCTGTCAGACTTGTCACGGAGAAATTCAAAAAATGCCTGAGGTAAAACAATTTGCCGATTTGAGCATGGGATGGTGCATTAACTGCCACCGTACTACTAACGTGCAGTTTAATGATGACAAAGGCCATGGCAACAACTTTTATAGCATTTATGAAAAATTTCATGAGGATATAAAAAATAAAAAATACGATAGCGTTACTGTTGAAAAAATTGGTGGAACCGAGTGTCAGAAATGCCACTATTGATCTGTGGGTGAATTATTTTAAATCTTAATCATTACTGTTAAATTCCTTGTCGGATAAAATATGAGTGAAAAAAAATACTGGCAAAGTTTTGGAGAGCTCAATCAAAGTGAAGCAAATAAGAAGGCATTGAAAGATGAATTCAAAGAAGGGCTTCCGTTTGAAGCATTGGGTGGCGAAAATGTTTTCAATGCCAAAACACCAAGAAGAGATTTTTTGAAATATATGGGTTTTAGCACAGCCGCAGCCGCTATTGCAGCAAGTTGTGAGATGCCTGTGCATAAGAGTATTCCTTTTTTGCATAAACCCGATGATATGATTCCGGGTGTTTCCAATTATTACGCTTCAACTTATGTCAATGATGGAGATGCGGTTCCTGTAGTTGTAAAACAACGAGAAGGACGGCCGATAAAGATTGAAGGTAATGAGCTTTCTTCTCTTACAGAAGGAGGTACTTCTGCTCAATGCCAGTCTTCTGTTTTAGATCTTTATGATACTACAAGACTGCGTCACCCGATGGCAAATCGCAAAGAAGCTACATTTGAAGCGATAGATAAAATGATCGCTACAGGGCTCATGGCAAATGCCGGTAAGCCTATGGTATTGCTAACTTCCTCTGTAACTTCTATTACTACAAAACAAATTATTGCAGAAGTCCTCGCTAAATATCCAGGCAGCCGTCATGTACAATATGATGCTGTTTCATACAGTGGAATGATAACAGCCAACCTGGCATCCTACGGTGTAAAGGCAATCCCCTCATATCATTTTGAAAATGCAAAAGTTATTGTAAGCCTTGGGGCAGATTTCCTTGGAACCTGGCTTAGCCCGATTGTTTTTGCAAGGCAATATGCTGTGAATAGAAGGATTGATGAAAAGAATCCGACAATGAGCAGGCACATTCAGTTTGAAGGATATTATAGTATGACAGGTGCTAATGCAGACGAAAGATATTTGCACAAACCATCAGAAACAGGTGCAGTTGCGCTTGCGTTGCTTGGTGCCCTGGGTGGTGGCACATCAGCGAATTTATCTGGTGCGCTTGCAGACGGAATTAAGAAAACCGCTGCTGAATTAAAGGCTAATAATGGCGCTGCTTTAGTTGTTTGCGGAAGTAACGACCAAAACATTCAGGTAATTGTAAATGCAATAAATGAAGCAATCGGCGCAGTAGGGAAAACGATCGACTTAAGCACTCCGGTAAATTATCGCCAGGGAATAGACGCTGATATGGTAACTCTTACCCAGGATTTAAACGCAGGAAATGTAGGTGCGCTGCTGGTTTATGGCGCTAATCCGGTATATAGTTATTTTGATTCCGCTAAGTTTGCCGCTGGAGTTAAAAAATGTCCTTTCACTCTTTCTTTCAGTGAAAAAATGGATGAGACAACAGAGTTATGCAAGTATATTGTTCCTTCTCATCACTGGTTAGAAAGCTGGGGCGATGCTGAACTTCAAAAAGGTATGGTTAGTGTCATTCAGCCATTGATACATCCACTGTTTAAAACCCGCCAGTTTGAATCTTCGCTTTTAAAGATTTCCGGAAGCACAGATGATTACCTGACTTATTTTAGAAATTACTGGACCGGCAAATTGGGAGGCCTTAATCAATATGAACAGTTTTTACAGGACGGAGTTATTGAGAATTCTAAATTAAAAACACAAACGGAAATAGTAAATGTTTCTGATCTGACGCCCGCTTCAGCGGTTTCTACAGAAACATTGGGAGGAATAGGTGCCTCAACAGACTCCGCTTCGGCTAAATCCGCAACGGTAAAAGCTGTCAAACCGGTTACTACTCCCACTTCTACTGCATCTGTACTATCAGCAGCGGTTGCTTTTAGAGGAAATGTGGCAGACGCAGCGGCAAAGATAGGCGCGCCAAAGAGTAGTGGTTCGGAAGTGATCCTTTATCAAAAGGTGTCTATTGGAACAGGAAACCGAGCCAGCAACGCGTGGTTGCAGGAAGTAAGTGATCCTGTTTCAAAAGCAACATGGGATAATTATGCTATGATTTCTCCTGAAATGGGGAAGAAATTATTTGATATAGATATTTTTAATCCGCGCCAGGCTGATAAATATGAAGTGCATCCTGATAAGCCGGTGGTAAAAATTGTATGCAATGGCAAAACGATTGAAATAGCTGCGTTGATCATTCCCGGAATACATCCGGATGTAATTGCAATCGCACTGGGCTATGGTCGTCAAAGCAATGATAAAACAAAAACGAAACAATATATTGGCGCTGCTGCAAATGAGGTGGGCGTGAATGTATATCCTTTTGCAGTTTTTAATGGATCTTCCGTTACTTATTCTGCGCCTGCCACTATTGAGAAAACAGGCAAGATGTTCCCTATAGCTCAATCACAAACGCATAGCATTACAGAAGGCCGCCCTATAGTAAGAGAAGCCACATTGAAGCATTTTATAGCGGATCCGGGAGAGTTAAATAGAGAAGAAGAAGAAGAATTAAACGCTTACGGTGAAAGTTTTTCACGTGATGCCACCTTATATCCTACTTATGAAAAGCCTGGAATAAAATGGGGAATGAGCATTGACCTGAACACGTGTATCGGTTGCAGTGCTTGTACCGTGGCCTGCGTAGCGGAAAATAATATTTCTACTGTTGGAAAATATGAAGTGTCCAGATTCCATGATATGCAGTGGCTTCGTATTGACAGATATTTTACCGGAAGCACTCAAAATCCCGACATTGTTTTTCAGCCTATGCTTTGCCAGCATTGCGATAATGCTCCATGTGAAAATGTGTGCCCCGTTTCGGCTACAAACCACAGCAGTGAAGGACTCAACCAAATGATTTATAATCGTTGTATCGGTACAAAATATTGTGCAAATAACTGTCCTTATAAAGTTCGCCGTTTTAACTGGGCTGATTATAATGGTGCAGATAGCTTCCCTGATAACCAAAGAGGAATCATTTCTGATGCTACGATGGATTTGCAGGATGATTTGACGCGAATGGTTTTAAATCCGGATGTGACTGTAAGAGCAAGAGGGGTAATGGAAAAATGTAGTTTCTGTGTGCAGCGTTTGCAGGAAGGGAAACTGAATGCAAAAAAAGAGGACCGGCCTATAAAAGATGGCGAGATAAAAACCGCTTGCATGCAGGCGTGTCCCACCAATGCAATTAATTTTGGAAACGTGAATGATAAAGAAAGTAAAATTTCTAAAATAAGATATGAAGAGCAAAAAGCCAGGAAATTTTATGTTTTGGAGCAATTGCACACACTTAGCAATGTGAATTATCTTGCTAAAATAAGAAACACGGAAAGGGAAGTGGGAAGTCATGAACATGAAGGATAAGAAATTAATAAAGAATTGATAATTTTAATAAGGTTACAGACACAACCTGTAGCAAAAAGCTAAAAAGCGTATGTCATTATTAAGGTATGAATCGGAACTACGGGAACCATTAATTGATGGTGACAAAAGTTATCACCAAATAACCGAGGATATTATTGGCCCTATAGAAACAAAACCCACACGTGCATGGTGGATTGGTTTGTCTGTTGCCTTGGCACTTTTGCTTTTTGGAGTTTATTCTGTGTATAGAGAGGTAGTGTATGGAATAGGACAATGGAACCTGAACCGTACTGTAGGCTGGGGTTGGGATATCACCAATTTTGTTTGGTGGATCGGAATCGGGCATGCGGGTACATTGATCTCTGCGATCCTTTTATTATTCAGGCAGGGGTGGAGAACAGGTGTGAACAGGGCTGCCGAGGCTATGACGATTTTTGCAGTTATGTGTGCCGGAATGTTTCCCATATTTCACATGGGACGTGTATGGATGGGATTTTTTGTAATGCCTTATCCCAACACACGCGGGCCCCTTTGGCCTAACTTTAATTCAGCTCTTTTATGGGATGTATTTGCAGTATCTACTTATTTTACTGTTTCAGTATTATTTTGGTACACAGGTCTATTGCCCGATCTGGCAACGCTTCGCGACCGGGCAAAAACTAAGTTTAGAAAAATGTTTTATGGTCTTACCTCTTTTGGATGGACAGGAAGTACCAAGCATTGGCAAAGGCAGGAAAGTCTTGCCTTGGTTTTGGCAGGTTTGGCAACCCCACTTGTATTATCTGTACATACGATAGTATCTATGGATTTCGCAACCTCTGTTATTCCGGGATGGCATACTACTATATTTCCGCCTTATTTTGTAGCGGGTGCTATATTTTCAGGATTTGCAATGGTTCAGTCTTTATTGATCATTACCCGTAAGGTACTTCACCTGGAAGATTATATAACCATCGGTCATATAGAAGCGATGAATAAGGTTATTTTAGTTATGGGATCTGTTGTAGGATGTGCTTATCTATCGGAATTATTTGTGGCTTGGTATAGTGGTAATACTTATGAGTGGTGGGCTTTTCGTGAAAACAGGGTAAACATTTTCAGCCCATATGGTTGGGCATATTACGGTATGATGTTTTGTAATGTGGTATCTCCCCAACTCTTCTGGTCCCGAAAATTAAGAAGGAATGTTTTATTTACTTTCTTTATGGCAGTATTGATTAATGTGGGTATGTGGTTCGAGCGTTTTGTGATTATCGTTACGTCCATTTATCGCGATTTTCTTCCATCTTCCTGGACTACTTATTACAGTCCCAGCATTTGGGAAATCGGGTTTTATCTTGGAACTTTTGGATTGTTTTTCACTTGCTATTTCCTCTTTGCAAAATTCTTCCCCGTTATTGCAGTCGCGGAAATTAAGCATGCTTTGAAAACAAGTGGTGAAAATTATAAAGCAAAAATGACTGATTTGGAGAGAATGGATTCTGAGAAATTTTATATAAAAGAAGTAGAGCAAGCTCATTAATAAAGATTTGAATTTTCCTATCGGAAAAATTATAAAAAAGATTTTATATGATAAAAAAATTTATAGTAGGAAGTTTCGAGGAGGAAAATGTTCTGTTCCCCGCTGTTAAAAATGTGAGGCGCGCGGGCTATAAAATTCATGATGTATATACTCCTTACCCTGTTCACGGTTTGGATCATGCATTAGGGTTAAGAGAAACAAGTCTGCATACGATGGGATTCATTTATGGTATCATCGGTACTGCCACTGCTATCGGTGGGATGGGATGGATTTTTACCACAGACTGGCCATTAAATATAGGCGGTAAACCGCATTTCCCTCTGGCTGCATTTATTCCGATAGCATTTGAACTTACGGTATTATTCTCTGCTGTAGGAATGGTTTGGACGTTTTGCTGGCTTTGTAAAATGATGCCCGGCGTTAAAAAGCATCATTTTAGCCTCCGCTCAACCGACGATGCTTTTGTGATGGTAATTGAATGTACTGATAAATCAAATGAAGCGGAAATAGAATCATTTTTGCAAACTAATGGCGCCATTGAAATAAACGTTCAGAATGCTGAAGAAGGATGGTGGTTTGGCAGATACGACAAGGAGCAAAAGTTGTACAGAGCTGAAGAAGGAGTGGGTGTTTAAAAGATAAAAATTGATGTATTGCGTAATAGAAAACAAATAATTAAAATTGGTTTTTTAGGTATGAAAAAAATAAAAATTATTATATCGTTTGTCATTATCGTTTGCGTTGTTACGCTATTTCAAAGCTGTGGAAGCAAGCGCGATCCCGGAAGAATATATATGCCTGATATGGCCTATAGCCGTGCTTATGAAGCTTATGCATCAAATAATCTGGCTAAGGAGAACATTAATTATATTCAATATCCTGTAGAAGGTACTATCCGAAGAGGTGATTTATTTCCTTATCCATTAGCCAACGATACTAACGGCTATAAATTGAGTGCGGAAATAAAAGACCCTTTACCCCCATTGAATACAGTGCAAATGAAGGAAGCTGAACGCCTTTTTAATATTAATTGTGCTATTTGCCACGGTGCTAAAATGGATGCGCAGGGGCCACTGGCAACAGGTGGAAAAGTACCTGCGGTAGCAAATTTAACATTGGCACAATATGTAAAAATGCCGGTTGGGACTATGTTTCATTCTATAACTTATGGAAAAAACAATATGGGAAGTTATGCGTCTCAATTGAGCCGGGAGCAGAGGTGGATGGTGATACAATATGTAAAAGCGCATCAGGCAGGGGGAGCAGCTCCTGCCGCAAGCGACTCAACAGCATCTAAAGGAAGTGATTCAACAAAAGCGAAATAAAAGTTTAATCCCAAAAATTATTTTTTAATGAACAATCAGTATGTAGCACCGGCAGGATTTAAAAAGTGGACCGCCGGATTTATGATTGCCGGTTTGCTAACTCTTATTCTTGGTGTCTTTTTTTTAAACCCGCTTGCGGGTGCCCATGGAGGTAATGTAAACAGCACCAGGTTTTGGGCTGTGCTTTTGCAAAATAGTTTGTTTTGGCTACTGATCGTGAACGTCTCTATTTTCTTCATTGTTATTTGTACTCTTGCTATGGGCGGTTGGCAGGTAGCTTTTCGAAGAGTCACAGAAGCAATTGGTTCTGTGGTGCCTCTTATGGGTATTATTACAATGATCATTTTACTTTGTATTGTCTTCGGCGGCCGCACAGATATTTACCCATGGTTAGATCAGGAAATGCTGAAACACGATAAAGTACTAAGTGGGAAAACCGGCTTTTTAAATCCTACTGTTTTTCTTCTGGCCTCTTTAGTGGTCATTACACTCTGGTCTTTTATCGGAAAAAAATTAAACCAGTTGAGCAAGGAAAGCGATGAAATGGGGCCCATGGATTTTGAAACTTCAAAAGTGTGGCTTAAGAAAAATATGTCATGGTCAGCCTATTACATTGTATTGTATTTACTTTCTGTTGGTTCTATTATTCCATGGCTTTGGCTTATGAGTATTGATGCTCATTGGTTCAGCACAATGTATAGCTGGTACACTTTTGCTAGTACGTTTGTTGCCGGAATGGCGCTCATTACTATTTTTGTAATTTATTTTAAAAACAGGGGCCAGCTTGAATTTGTAACCAAAGAACATATTCAGGATTTAGGAAAGTGGATGTTCGCATTTTCTATTTTCTGGTGTTATTTATGGTTTGCTCAGTTTATGCTTATTTGGTATGCAAATATTCCGGAAGAAACTATTTATTTTAAAATAAGATTGCAGGGGCCTTATGCAGGACTATTTTATTTGAATTTAATCTTGAATTTTGTAGCGCCTATTTTGATATTTATGAAAAGGGCAACGAAAAGGAATTACACTATTGTCACCTTTATGTGTATTGTAATTATTTTTGGCCATTGGATAGATTTTTATCAGATGGTAATGCCGGGTACCGTTAAAAATAACCCGCATATAAGCTGGTTTGAGTTAGGCATTCCATTAGGTTTTGTAGGTTTAATAATGTGGGGCGTCAACAGGTTTGCCGTGAGGGAGCCGATGACTGCTATAAATAATCCTTTCCTAAAAGAGAGTATTATTCATCAGGTGTAGGTGAGGGAATTAAGAGAAATTTGCAAAATTTAATCTTCATTTCCGGTAATGATAATTATTACCTTTGTGCTTTGATACTGCTAAACCAAAAACCGAAAATAATGAAATCAGACATGGCCCTCGTAAGTTGATAATATTAGAAGAATTATAAAAAATTTTTAAAAGCCTTAGTGGTGAGGAAAAATTAAGAAACATGAATAACTTTTTTTTGATAGCGATAGTTGTGCTTATTTTTCTGGTGATTTTCCAGATTTCAAAAGCGAGTGAGTATGTAAGCATTTTGAAAGGTGAAGAAAAATCCCGAAGCCAAAGCAATAAGATCAACGGATTTTTAATGTTTTTGTTTCTTATTCTTGGTTTAATAGGTGTATGGTGGTGTAATGAGCTTTTTTATCCAAAATCTTCATTACCTGAAGGAGCCGGATCAATAGAAGGAAGAAGTATTGATACAATGATGTGGACAGACATCATCATAACCGGATTTGTATTTTTTCTTACTCAAATACTTTTATTTTGGTTCTCTTTCCGGTACCAGCACAGCAATAAACGTAAAGCGTATTATTATCCGCATAATAATAAATTGGAATTAGTATGGACAAGTGTTCCTGCAATTACCCTTACCATATTGGTTGTTTTTGGATTAAGAGGATGGTTCAAATTCACTGCGGATGCTCCTAAAAATGCCCAGGTTATAGAAATAACCGGCCATCAATTCGGATGGGAAATCAGGTATCCGGGCAAAGACGGTGTATTAGGTAGAAAAAATTATAAGCTTACGGATGGGGCCAAAGGAAATCCGTTAGGTGTTGATTGGTCCGATGCTGCAAGCCATGATGACATTCATGTGCCTACTACCATGCATGTAGTGGTCAACAGGCCCGTAAAGCTTGTCATTAATTCGCAGGATGTAATTCACGATGTGGGCCTGCCACAATTTAGAATGAAAATGGATGCTGTGCCAGGTACACCCACCACTCTTTGGTTTACGCCGGATATTACTACTAAAGAAATGGCTAAGAAAAAGAATAATCCGGATTTTGTTTATGAAATAAGTTGCGACCAGATGTGTGGTAAAGGACATTTTACGATGCGTGGAGTAATAGTGGTGGAAACTCAGAAGGAGTATAATGAGTGGATGATAAAACAAAGACCTGAATATATAAAAGCAAAAGCAGCTATGGCAGCGCCCGCCACCGATTCTACAACGACGGTAGCAATGGAAAGCGGCCATACTAATTAATAGAGAATAAGCCTTAGTTGCATTTTAAAAATATCATTATGAATAACGAAGAAGTTTTGCATGAACAGCCTTTGGTGGTGCATGACCTTGAACATGCAACCCACGATAGCCATCACAAGCAATCTTTTATTACCCATTATATCTTTAGCCAGGATCATAAAATGATTTCCCATCAGTTTCTTATTACAGGAATCATATGGGCAATTACCGGTGGATTATTATCCGTTCTTTTCCGCTTGCAGTTAGGCTATCCCGATCAAACATTTCCTTTTCTGGAGGATATCTTAGGGCGTTGGGCAAAAGGAGGAAAACTGGATCAGGAATTTTATTATGCCCTGGTTACTATGCATGGAACTATTCTGGTGTTTTTTGTGCTCACAGCCGGTCTTAGCGGAACATTTTCTAACTTTCTAATTCCTTTACAGATAGGAGCCCGGGATATGGCCTCGCCATTTTTAAATATGCTTTCGTATTGGTTTTTCCTGGCAGCTTCTGTAGTAATGTTTTCTTCATTATTTGTTCAAACAGGCCCTGCAAGCGGAGGCTGGACTATATATCCGCCATTAAGCGCTTTAAGGGATGCCATGGATGGATCAAAGACGGGAATGGATATGTGGCTCATAAGTATTGCGTTATTTATTGTTTCTACTTTAATGGGTGGATTAAATTATGTGACGACCATCCTTAATATGCGCACCAAAGGAATGTATATGACAAGATTGCCACTAACAATCTGGTCGTTTTTCTTTACGGCGGTATTAGGTATATTAACTTTCCCTGTATTATTATCTGCTGTAATTCTATTGATCTTCGATCGCAACCTTGGAACCAGCTTTTTTCTCAGCGATATAGTAATTCAAGGGAAAATATTGCCGAATGAAGGAGGTAGCCCAATTTTGTTCCAACATTTATTCTGGTTTCTGGGCCATCCGGAAGTTTATATTATCGCGCTACCCGCTATGGGTATTGCTTCTGAAGTAATTTCTACCAATTCAAGAAAGCCCATATTTGGATATATGGCAATGGTAGCATCGTTCTTCGCGATAGCGTCCTTATCATGCCTGGTTTGGGCACATCATATGTTTGTTACCGGCATGAACCCTTTCCTCGGGTCTGTGTTTGTATTATTTTCATTATTGATTGCAATCCCATCATCCATTAAAGTATTCAACTGGCTTACTACATTGTGGAAGGGAAACATCATCTTTACGCCAGCCATGCTTTTCTCAATTGGATTTGTGAGTTTATTTATATCTGGAGGTCTCACAGGTATTTGGCTTGGTAATTCAGCGATTGATATGCATCTCCACGATACCTATTTTGTAATCGCGCATTTTCACCTGGTGATGGGTGTGGCGTCAATGTTTGGTATGCTTTCGGGGGTTTATCACTGGTTTCCAAAAATGTTTGGAAGGATGATGAACAATACGCTTGGCTATATCCACTTCTGGATTACTATGATAGGTGCCTACCTTATTTTCTGGCCAATGCATTATGAAGGATTGGCAGGTATGCCCCGCCGTTATTATGATTTTAGTAATTGGGAATCTTTTAAAATGTTCCAGGGGCTTAATGAAATGATAAGCGTGGTGGCTATAATTGTATTCTTTGCGCAATTCTTATTTATTTTCAATTTCTTTTATTCTATTTTCAAAGGAAGAAAGCTTACTGATGAAACTTCGAATCCATGGCATTCAGCTTCACTTGAGTGGACTACGCCTGCCCGCCCTCCACACGGAAACTGGATAGGCGAGATTCCTGAAGTGTATAGGTGGCCTTATGATTACAGTAAAGATGGCAGAGATTTCATACCTCAAAATGAACCTATAGGTGCAGATGAAATTAAACATGAATAGGACAATTGTAAAGGGTTTGATTTAAAGTATATTATTTTTGAATTAATAGCCCTGTTTGTTCAGGGCTTTTTGTAAAACAGTTTTTAATTAATGGATAAAGCAGTAATGGTACCGCATCAGTCAACTTCTTTCGCACTTGCGAGTAAGGTGAAGGACTACTTTATATTGATCAAATTTACTTTGAGTTTCATGGTCGTATTTAGTTGCGTAGTCTGTTATCTTCTGGCTCCTAATATTAAATTTAATTTTGCTTCAATTACTTTATTATTTATTGCAGGAATGCTTATTACGGGGTCTGCAAATGCTATCAATCAAACAGTAGAGAAAGATACAGATGCATTAATGAAACGGACCGCTAACAGGCCGGTTGCATCCGGAAGAATGAGCGTAAAGGAAGGTTGGACATTTGCTATTATTACAGGCGCCGTTGGCCTTATTATTATGTGGCAATGGTTCAATGCGGCGAGTGCAGTAGTAGCATTATTCAGTTTATTTTTATACTCTTTTATTTATACTCCACTCAAAAAGGTAAATTCCATCTCGGTAATTGTAGGTGCTTTCCCAGGCGCTTTGCCCTGTTTGATCGGCTGGATAGCAGGAACCGGTTTTATCAATCCGTTGGCTCATTTTCAAGGCACTTTAGCAAGCGGCGAAGTAGCCACTTTTTCCAATATGGGAGGCTATGTTTTATTCGCCATACAATTCATCTGGCAGTTTCCTCATTTTTGGGCTATTGCCTGGCTGGCACATAAAGATTATGAAAAAGCCGGTTTTAAATTATTGCCGAGTAAGGAAGGCCCCAGTAAATTTTCCGCATTCCAGGCAGTTATTTATTCCATGATAATGGTGCCTGTTGGGATGCTTCCTTTTTATTTTGGTATAAGTGGAATGTTTTCATTTTGGGTTTTACTGGCGTGTAATCTTTGGATGGTTTATGTAAGTATTTTGCTGTTGGTAGAAATGAATGCCGCGGCGGCGAGAAGGGTAATGTTCAGTTCTTATTTTTATTTGATGATCGTTTTTCTGGTACTATTATTCGATAAAATATAATCCTGAAATTTTTAAATATTATTGAAAAGGAATTTTAATTAAACGGAAAAGACTATTTATGATTGCGATGATAAATCAAGAAAAAAAGAGAATACATCCGCTGAAGTTTGTTATGTGGATGACGTGCGTAAGTATTGTGATGATGTTTGCAGGCTTAAGCAGCGCTTTTATTGTAAAAAGTAACCAGGCAAATTGGCTTTCTTTTAATGTGCCTGTAATCTTTTGGTATTCTACTTCGGTGATTATTTTAAGTAGTATAACGATGATGCTTAGCCGAAAAGCTTTTCTTAACAGGGAAATGAAACAATATAAAAAGTATTTGGGTGTTACTGTGGTTTTAGGAGTGGTTTTCGTAATCATGCAATTAACGGGATTTACCCAGTTGTGGAGCAGAGGAATCACGCTGACGAGAAACGTTTCGTTTTCTTTTTTATATATCATTGTGGGTTTGCACGCGCTCCATGTTTTGGGCGGAGTAATAGCGCTTATTTTTATTTATTTTAGATCATACAGTTCACGAAAAAAAGTTTATACGTCAGTTCCTATTGATTTAATTAATACCTACTGGCATTTTGTAGATCTCCTGTGGATATATTTATTGATGTTTTTAGTAATGATTGGATAATTAAGAAACTTTATAATAAATGCTCAACAATTAACAATTAATTTTATTTTTGTAATAAACCTTTTAAAGAATAATAATGGAAACAGCGGTGGCACAAGCCAAAACTAAATTATGGACGGGAGGTAAAAGCCCTTTCAACGTAAGCTATGGCAAGCTTATGATGTGGTACTTTCTGTTGAGCGATTCCTTCACCTTTGGTGCATTTTTAATATCCTACGGTTCTATCCGTTTCAGTCAGAATTATTGGGTAGATCATAATGCTGTTTTCAATTCATTTCCAGGCTTCGAAGCAAACCTTCCGTTGGCATTTGTAAGCCTGATGACTTTTATTTTGATTTTCAGTTCTGTAACTATGGTGTTAGCTGTGCATGAAGGCCATAAAATGAATCAGAAAGGTGTTGAAAAGTGGTTGTTTTTAACCATACTTGGTGGATTAGCCTTTCTTGGTTGCCAGTCAATAGAATGGACGCATCTTATAACACACACACACCCTGTTTTGGTGGATGGCGTTTTGGAGAACTGGGGAACTACCATGTCGCATAATCCATGGGGGCCTCACGTAATGTTTAATGGAGCAATGGTAGCAACTCCCGGGCCTGTTGCATTTGGAGGATATTTTTTCGGAATCACCGGTTTTCATGGTTTCCATGTTACTTGCGGGGTCATTATTAATATCATCATGTTTATAAAAACAAAGAGAGGTGATTTTCAAATGCGCGGCCATTATGAAATGATTGAAAAAGCAGGGCTTTATTGGCATTTTGTAGATTTAGTGTGGGTTTTTGTATTCCTTTGCTTTTATCTTATTTAATTTTAATAAAACTATAACCTGATTATTTAAAAAGAATTTAAAGAAACAATTTATGCCTGAACAAACAACAGCGCAGGTTCTTACACACGTATCTGATGAGGCACACGTTAAAAGGATCTGGAAAGCATTTTGGATATTATTGATATTAACGGTTTTAGAGCTTGGCCTTGGTTTGGTAATTTATCAGTTAGATAAAGGCGATCCAAGCCCATGGTTGATCTTATTTATAAAAGGAGTTATCACTATTTTTACAGTAGCCAAAGCTTTTTATATCATTTCCATCTTTATGCATTTAGGTGATGAAATAAGATCTATGATGCTTTCTTTAGCCATTCCGGCTACATTGTTTATATGGTTTATTATTGCATTTCTTGCGGACGGTAATAGTTTTAGAAACTTAAGAAATACAGACGCAGGAAGCAGAATTTATATAGAACAAAAAGTACATCATCACTACGTGCCACCTGTGGTACCTGCTGAAAAGAGTGATAAAAAACTGGATTAGAACTTTTCTTGATTTTTTATTTCGATTTCAGTAATCAATCTAAACATTCACATTCATTAACGTTTTAGAATTAGCTGTTGCCATGAGCAATGGCTAATTTTGCATTTAACAAAAACAAGACATGAAAAAAGGAGCGTTTCTCGCTTTATCATTGGCGATTTTATTGCCAGTGTTAGGTTATTTATTAGTCAGCTATTATAGCAACCGCGATGTAAAAATGCCGCCCCGCTATTTTTATGACAGCACCTTCATTACTGAAAAGAATGGAAAAACTACATTTGATACTACCTGGCATAACGTAAACGGTATGCACTTTACCAACCAGCTTGGACAAAATGTCTCTCTTAATGACCTTAAGGGAAAGATTATTGTACTCGATTTCTTTTTTACAAGATGCCCCACCATTTGCCCAAAATTGGCAATAGCGATGAAGAAGTTGCAAAACTCATTTCCCAATAATGATTCTATTGTTCAGTTTGTTTCCATATCAGTAGATCCTAATCACGATTCAGTACCTCAGTTGAGGAAATGGGCGGAGAAATTTAATGTAAATCCGGATAGCTGGTGGCTTCTTACTGGCAACCGTGATAGTATATATGATTTCGCCCTTCATGAAATGAAGGCCAGCGTAGCGGATGTAAATGTGGACACCGCCTTTATTCATACGGAAAATTTTTTCCTGCTGGATAAACAAAGAGTTGTAAGAGGGTGGTACAGTGGCCTTGACTCAGTTGCACAAAAGAGATTAGTGAGGGACATACCTTTATTAATGTTGGAAAAAGACAGTAAAAGAACCTTTGGGGAATTTTTGAAAGACCTTTTAAAAAATGCCTGACCACTATTAATAATTTTATGAGCTTACTTTCAAAAAAGGATTTTCCTGAACCGGTCTTAAAGAATGATGATAAGAGTGCCAAAATATTTATCTGGATTATTTCAATCCTTGTATTTATAGGAATCGCATTTCTTTCAAGGGTAAAGCTGAATATAAATACCGGTTTTGATCCGCATATTTTTGCCACGGCCAATGCAGTTATAAATTCGATCGTAGCGTTGTTGTTATTGGCCGGGTTACTTTCGGTAAAGGAAAAAAGATATTATTTACATAAAAGAATAATGCTAGCGGCAATATCGCTTTCAGTACTTTTTTTAATTTCTTATGTATGCCATCATTTATTCACCGGCGATACAAAGTTTGGTGATATTAATCATGATGGAATACTAAGTTTAGATGAGAAAACACTTGCCGGCTCTGCCCGTTATGTGTATTATTTTATTTTGATAACCCATATCCCTTTGGCCGGAATTATTTTGCCTTTTATTTTGTTCACCGCATACAGAGCTTTGTCGGGCAATTATGAGAAGCACAAAAGACTGGCAAGAATTACCTGGCCAATCTGGTTTTATGTTGCAGTGAGCGGGGTGGTAGTTTATTTGATGATAAGGCCTTATTATTAAATCGGCTACTGATTGAAACCGGTAGTTACAAAATCGGTCATCCTAAAGGGATTAGGGAGATTGAAGAGTCGGTAAAACAAATTTGAATTGAGAGTAGGAAATGGTTATATTTCATAGCAAATCGGCTACCGATTGAAATCGGTAGTTACAAAATCGCTCATCCCTGCAGGATTGGGAGATTGAAGAGTTGGTAAAATAATTTGAATTGGAGAATGAAATAGCTATACCTCGTCGCAGATTAATATTAAAATACTTCGTTTTTCTTCCTGTAGTTAGTTTCTAATAATGTTAAGAAAAGCAAATAAGTTAAAGAATATTTATAAGAAGCAGAATACCAAAATTTTAAAGCCCTTTAACACTATATTGCGCAAAATAATATTTCCCCTGCCCTAATAAAAATATAATGGACAAAGGACTGATACAACAATTTATTGAATGGATTATTTATAACGGCGGCTTTTACGTATTACTGGCCGTAGTTTTTGCAGAAACCGGTTTATTTATCGGTTTTTTTCTTCCTGGTGATAGTCTATTATTTGCCGCAGGATTATATACCAATGAACTGGCAAATGATTTTTTCAACGTGCATTACAGTATTATCATTCTGATGGTTATTGTGGCCTCAATACTTGGTAACATGGTTGGGTATTGGTTTGGCAAGAAAGCCGGGCCACATCTGTTTGAAAAGAAAGATACATTTCTCTTCCGGAAAAAACATTTGCTGAGGGCGAAAGAATTTTATGATCAGTATGGTAAAGGAACTATTTTTCTTGCGAAGTTTTTGCCATTGATCCGCACATTTGCACCTATTATTGCGGGAATTGTAAAAATGAAACCAGCCACATTCAATTTTTATAATATTGTTGGAAGCATTGCCTGGGTTAGCTCCATGATGCTTGGCGGGCATTTTCTGCAAGGATGGGTTTTGGAAAAATATGGATTTAGTTTGAAGGATCATATTGAAGCCATCGCTTTAATTATCATTTTAATTACTGTACTTCCTGTTATGTATAAAATCATTTTTGGAAAAAGAAAAGATACGGGTATGGCTACTGTTGGTGAACTTGAGGTTGATTAAGAAAAGGAATCATTTTTAAAAATTTTAAGTATAGCGGAGAATGATATTTTTTTAATGATTATGATCCTTAATTATACTTTGAAAGGGTCAAACAGTGAATAATTTTATCAGGCCGGCGCACTTTCTTCGACGACCAGTACGATTGTCTCATATAATGGTTCAGGTAGTCTGCGATATGGAGTAGTTGTCACTTATTCTTATATTTGCACCCAATTTAATTTTTTGTGCCTGCTAATTTAATTGTAAATCTACACGGGTTCAGAAGTAATTTTTAAATATTTTATAAAAATGAATCAACGTCCGAATACGCAGGCGATTCGTATTCAAACACCTCGTAGTAATCAGATGGAACACAGTTCCCCATTATTTCTTACTTCCAGTTTTTGTTTTAATGACGCAGAAGAAATGCGCGCCACTTTTGCAGGAGAGGAAGTTAATTTTATTTATTCTCGATTTGAAAATCCTAATGTTCAGGAAGTAATAGATAAGATGTGCGCACTTGAAGGCGCGGAAGCAGGCTTTGCTACTGCGTCCGGCATGAGTGCCATCTTTGGCTGCTTCATGACCTTTTTGAGCGCAGGCGATCATCTGTTGAGCTGCCGTTCTATATTCGGCTCCACTCACACTATTATCACCAAGTATTTCAAAAGATGGAACATTGAGTATTCTTATGGCGATTTAAACGATACGGATTCCTGGGAAGCTTTAATAAAACCCAACACCAAAATGATATTTGTGGAAACACCCACCAATCCCGGGTTGGATATTATTGACATGGAATGGCTGGGAAAACTGGCAAAGAAACATAACCTCATCTTATTGGTTGATAATTGTTTTGCCACACCTATTTTACAAAAACCTGCAGAATATGGCGCTGACCTGATTTTGCATTCTACCACCAAATGGCTCGATGGACAGGGACGCACAGTGGGTGGAATAGTAGTAGGAAGAAAAGACCTTATTCACGAGCTGTATTTATTTTGCAGGAACACGGGTCCTGCATTATCTCCTTTCAACGCATGGGTAATTAGCAAGAGCCTCGAAACCCTTGACGTGCGCATTCAAAGGCATTGTGATAATGCAGAGGCATTGGTGAAAGCGCTTGACGGCCATCCCAAATTAAATAGCATCAAATATCCTTTTCATCCCTCACATCCTATGTACAAGATTGCGAAAAAGCAAATGAAGAGAGGCGGTGGGCTGGTAACATTTGACCTGAAAGGCGGATTGGAAAGTGGTATTAAGTTTCTGGATGCATTGGAGATGCTGCAGTTGACATCCAACCTGGGCGATACGCGCAGTATTGCTTCACATCCGGCATCCACCACTCATGCCAAGCTTACTGCCGAAGAACAGCAATCTGTCGGGATCACACCTGGGTTGATAAGGATCTCCGTAGGATTGGAAGATATTGAAGATATAAAAGCAGATTTGATGCAGGCGTTGGAGAAGTGCTAAAAGAATTGAATCCTGAAGCCGGAAATGTGCGGATGGAAACGCAGAATAGATTATTGAATGAGTAAATGGCAAATGCCTGTTGGCATGGTAACGTTGGAGTTACGGTACCACAAATGCTATCGGATTGTAAGTTAAGTCAGACCTTTGGAGTCAGTAACGGTCAAAATTATATCCGGCAAGGATTCACTTGCATTGGCTTCGCGTTTTTATTTTATTAAAAACAAACCGACTCTTCCCGCATCCAATAAAAAAAACAATTCCACTTTGGGAAAAGCCTCAACTTTGTAATCCTACAATAAACAAATATCATGATTGAATTTCTTCAACAACCCTGGCCCTGGTACGTGGCTGGCCCTATGATAGGCCTAACAGTTCCTCTGTTATTAATACTCGGAAATAAAAGATTGGGAGTGTCATCGTCCCTTCGCCATATATGCGCAGTATGTACACCGGTAAAAATCCCGTTTTTCAATTACGACTGGAAGAAAGAAGCCTGGAATTTATTTTTTGTCGGAGGCA
>JBDTEK010000136.1:0-24638 GCA_039922575.1 Ginsengibacter sp. | reverse complement strand
GCACGAAAGATTCGGTTACGTTAGCAAGATTGGCTATTTTGGAAATAGAAAATCCACTCGCAGAAAGTAGATTCTCCACGACTTCATAGCTTTTCTTTTCCATTCCTTTTTCCATTCCTTTTTCCATTCCTTCTTCCAATCCTTCTTTCTTTCCTTCTTCCATAGCTATCTGAAGGTCATGTTCTATTGTCTTTTTTATGGCGTACTCATCCCATGATGCCATTAAATCTTTTTCGTATTTCATGTAATCCTCCTTTGTTAAGTTGGATATCGCAGCTATATTAAACAGCTTTGTAAATATCCGGTTATTTAAAATTACCGGTATCTTTTGTAACCGGCTTAGGTTTTTCAATACAAAAAGCCATTTGTCCACTCCAGTTTTTAATTCCTTTTCGGTCTTTGTAAATTTAGGTATTTCTATGAAAATAAAACCCAATTTTTTGTAAAATTCCTTACCAGATTTTTCGTAAGCCAATCGCACCCGATGCAGGTATTCGGCATCGTCTGAATCTTCCAGAACAGAATCCATCAGTCCTATAAAGTAAACCTCTCTGAGCGAATAATCCCGGTTGCCCCCCTTTGGTTCCTGATCATGTATCAACCTCGAACTGTAATATACCGCTCTATCTCTGAAATATTGCTGGTGAATGCGCTGTACCTCAATAATAAACTGCTCCCCATCCAGTCCGGTACAGGTAAGATCAAAAATCATTTTGCGACTCTTAAACACGGGGCCGGGATGTTCATTTTTGTTATAAACAAGATCCATGATTACTTTTCTTTCTTTGAAAAGCTCGTTCAAAAAATCAATCAACAATTCTTTGGTTGGCTCGCTGGAGAAAAGATGTTTGAAGCCAAAATCAGTAAGCGGATCTATAAAGGTTCCGATTTTGGGCTTTGGTGGTGGAGGGTTCTCTTTGCGTATAGAAAAACAGATTGTTGTTGTTCAAAGATGGGACACTGTTTTAAGTTACATGCTTCAAAAAAAAATTTGGTATTAGGCTGGTTTTTTGCACTTAACATCTAATCAAAAAGAGTTTGGTTCTCTTTTTGCAAACATTTAATAACTTTACACAAGAATTATGAGGATTCACCTGATTAAAGAAAAAACTATCAGAGCTTATGTTATTAAACATTCATCAGGTAAGAACTCTTTTGAAGATTGGCTTGGAAAAATAAAAGAAGCAGATTGGGAATTACCGGATGATATGAAAAAGACATTTGCAACCGCTGATTTATTAGGAAATGGGGCATTTCGAATAATTTTTAATATCGGCGGCAATATTTTAGAATGATTTGTAAATATGGATTTGGTGAAAATGAAATACATCTTTTTATCTGCTGGATAGGGACTCATGCTGAATATGATAAAATTTGTAAGGAAGGAAAACAATTTACTATTAATGTATTTTAAATAATAAAAAATGGAAACGCTTAAATACAAGGTAATTACTTCTGAAAAACAATATGATAAATATTGCCAAACTTTAGAAGAGTTAGTGTTCTCGTCTTCCAAAATAAAAGAGATAAAAGAAGAAATTTCTTTACTCACCCTTCTCATTGAAAAATGGGATGAGGACCATAATAACTTTAATGAAGTTGATCCAATCCGTTTGCTTCAATCTTTTATGAAGGAACATGAATTAAAACCGAAAGATCTTGTTGATTTGCTGGATGTAAGTAAAGGATACGTTTCAGAAATTCTCAATTACAAAAAAGGCTTATCAAAAGAGGTAATCCGCAAATTGGCAGACTATTTTAAAGTAAAGCAAGATGCATTTAATCGGCCATATCAATTAATATTTTCTCAAAAAACTCAAAGTTTTTCAGAAGTATAAAATTGTATGCTATCGCTTGTTTTTATTTTAGGCAAACAAAGTTTTTTTGAAGAAAATTCTTTTTTTTCTTTGAGATTTGCGAAGCAAGGATGCTTAATTTTTTGCTATTTCCTCTTTAGATATTTTTTTCCTGCTTTTCAATTAACTTCGTAAGCATGTCTGATTACCGCGAAATACTGCTTAAAAAATTCAACCAGGAATATGAAAAATTGAACGAAAAACAGAAACAGGCTGTTGACAATATCGAAGGACCGGTGATGGTAATTGCTGGTCCCGGTACAGGAAAAACACAAATTCTTGCTGCGCGGATCGGGAAAATTTTATTGGAAACGGATGTGCTTCCTCAAAATATTTTGTGCCTCACTTACACAGAAGCTGGCGCGCTCGCCATGCGCAGAAGATTACTTCAATTCATTGGTCCCGATTCTTTTAAAGTAAACATTTATACTTTTCACGGATTTTGTAATGATGTTATCCAGGAAAATTTACCAC
Organism: Ginsengibacter sp.; assembly: GCA_039922575.1. GTDB lineage: Bacteria > Bacteroidota > Bacteroidia > Chitinophagales > Chitinophagaceae > Ginsengibacter. Next base: position 22,308 of record JBDTEK010000136.1, on the reverse strand, counting down.
TGTTTGAAAAGAATGCTCTCGATCCAATTTCTGATCTGGAAAGAATTCGGCTTTATAAAACACTTATAGATAATCTACCAAAAAACAATCCGCTTAAAAGGTACCGTGGCGATGTGTATTATGAAGTAAGAAACCTGCAACACCTTTTTTCCACCATGAAGCGTGAGGGCTGGTCGCCAGAGTTTATCAAGTCAAACATTGATGTTTATCTCGAAAGAATAAAAGACGATGATAATTTCAAATATAAAACTTCACGGAATGGCTCTTATTCAAAAGGAGATTTCAATCCCCAATATTTTGAAGAAATAATCCGCATGGAAAAATTGCGTGCTGCTGTAAATGAATTTGATCATTTTCAAGCTTTAATGAAGAAAAAAGATCTCTATGATTTTGATGATATGATCAATTGGGTAATAAAAGTTTTTACAGAAAATAAAAATGTATTGGCCAATTACCAGGAAAAGTTTCAATATATATTGGTAGATGAATACCAGGATACAAGCGGCACGCAGAATGAAATTGTAAAATTGCTCATCAGCTTTTGGCATTCGCCGAATGTATTTGTGGTGGGTGATGATGATCAAAGTATTTTCCGTTTCCAGGGTGCCAATATCGAAAACATGGAAAACTTTGCCAATAGCTATGACGACATTTTAAAAATTGTTTTGGTAAATAATTACCGCTCAACAAAACCCATTCTCGATATTTCAAAATCGCTTATTGATAAAAATACCGAAAGGCTTATTCACAAATTTGAAGGGTTGAGCAAGGACTTGATTTCTTCTAATGAAAAATTAAAAAATTGTAATGAGCTTCCTTTAATTGTAGAATATAATTCTGTAAAAGATGAAATGGCTGACATCACCAACAAAGTCGAAATCCTTATTCAGAAAGGAACAGAGCCTGGAAGGATTGCTGTTATTTATAAAGAGAATATTTATGGCGGACAATTGATGAAATATTTCAGGCTAAAAAATATTCCATTTTTTTCTAAAAGAAATATCAATATTCTGGAAGATCCCTTTGCAAAAAAAATCATCCAAATATTACGTTATCTCGCTGCCGAGCACGACATTCCTTATGGCGGCGATGAATTACTTTTTGAAATGCTACATTATGATTTTTATAAAATTCCTCCAATCGAAATCGCGAAACTTTCGGTAGAAGTAAATAATAAAAAGTATAGCAAACAACCTACTTCGCTAAGAAGATTATTATACGAAAAAGCTAATTTTCCTGCCAGGGATCTTTTTGATACAGGAATAAATCCTCTATTAAAAGATTATAGTAAAATGATGGAACGATTGATTGCAGAGGTTTCCAATGTTACACTGCTACAACTTTTTGAAAAAATTATTGCTGATGCGGGAGTGCTTGGATATATTATGAAGCATGATGAAAAAATCCGTTTGCTTCAGGTGCTGACTGCACTGTTTGATTTTATTAAAGAAGAAACAGCGCGCAATTCAATGCTCAATTTAAAAGAGTTAGTTTCTTTGATTGAATTGATGGAAAAAGAAAAACTTCCATTGCCAATGGTACAGGTTTCCGGAAGCGAAAAAGGAGTAAACCTGTTAACCGCTCATGGTTCAAAAGGGTTGGAATTTGAGCATGTTTTTATAACCGGCGTCAATGCTTATTTGTGGGAGAAGAAGAAAAAGCAATCGGAAGGTTATAAATTTCCTGATACTTTATATTCATCGTTGCCATCAGGAAACGCCGATGAAGAATTGCGCCGCTTATTTTATGTAGCGCTTACCAGGGCTGAAAGAAATCTGCAAATTTCATTTATAAAATTTAAGTCAGACGGAAAAGAAGCAGAGCACTCCATGTTCGTCGCAGAAATTATTGAAGCCAATGATCTATCTGTTCAACGCATTGCTTTGCGCGAAGAAGTGTTGATGGAATATGAAGTGTTGAATTACATAAATCGGGCACCGGAAATCGAAAAATCTGAGCATGATTTTATTACCTCATTGCTTGATAAATATGTAATGAATGTTACTTCTCTCAATAACTATCTGGATTGCCCGCTTGGTTTTTATTATAAAAATCTGATCCGCATTCCTTCAGGAAAATCAGAGAATCTGGAATTCGGCAGTGCCATACATTTCGCGTTACAACGCCTCTTTGAAGACATGCAAAAAGATGAAAACCAACAATTTTCTTCTAAAAAAATTATGATCGGCCATTTTAAATGGTACATGGCGCGGCATCGCGAAAATTTTACGCATGAAGCTTTTGAAAGAAGAATGGAATACGGTGAAAAAGTGCTGGCAAATTATTATGATAATTACATGGATTCCTGCAATAAAATAGTTGCTGTAGAAAGAAATATAAAAAATGTGGTTATAAAAGGAATTCCATTAAAAGGAAAAATAGATAAAATAGAATTTAATGGAAAAGAAGTGAATGTAGTAGATTATAAAACCGGTGATGTAAACAGCGATTATAACAAGAAAAAACTTTCACCACCGAATGAAGCGCAACCCAATGGCGGCGATTATTGGCGGCAGGCGGTTTTTTATAAAATACTCATTGATAACCTTGATGGTAAAGATTGGAAAGTAGTAAGTTCAGAATTTGACTTTGTAGAACCCGATAAAACCAAAGGCTACCAAAAAAGAAAAATTTTTATAGCGCCGGCAGATATCGAAACCGTGAAGCAGCAGCTTACAACAGTTTGGGAAAAAATTCAGGCACATGATTTTTATACCGGTTGTGGAAAAGAAGAATGCCGTTGGTGCAATTTTGTAAAAAGCAATCATCTCGAAATTGCTTCACACGATATTTTGGAAGAAGAACAGCAAGAGATTTAAATTTAATTTAGGAACCAGAAAAATCAATATCCACACAAAGCAATTATGTTTGCTTCTTTTCTAAAATGAAAATACGTAATACTATATTTTTTGGGACAATAGCGGGTTTATTCTATCTCCTTTCTGTTATAGGAAGTAGTTGTGCACAAATTGGAATGCCCACTGGTGGCGCACGTGATACAATTCCTCCCAAATTATTAAACTCTACACCACCCAATCATTCTATTCATTTTAAAGCAAATAAAATTACCCTCACTTTTGATGAATACGTTCAGCTTAGTAATCTACAGGAAAATTTATTGGTCTCACCCACGCCAAAAATAAATCCTAATATTGACTTTAAATTAAAGCAGGTAACGATCAAAATCCGGGATACATTGCTACCCAATACTACTTATAGTTTCCAATTAGGAAATTCTATCCAGGACGTAAATGAGAATAATCCCTTTCCTAACTTTACTTATGTTTTTTCTACCGGCTCTTATATTGATTCACTCACTTTTTCAGGTAATGTACAATTAGCCGAAACCGGCAAAGTGGATACTACTTTATTGGTTCTCCTTTACAATGACCTAAGCGATTCCGCAGTTTACAAAAAGAAGCCCAAATACATTACAAGAGTAAATACAAAAGGTGATTTTCAATTTCAAAATCTCGCTGGGGGAACTTATCACGTATTTGCTTTAAAAGATGAGAGTGGGCAAAAAATTTATAGCAGTAAAACACAACTTTTCGCTTTTGCAGATAGTGCAATTAAGGTAGCAAAGGAAGTTTCACCTATAAAATTATACGCATTTGTTGAAGAAAAAGAAACACCAAAAGCTGCATCCGGTACCAATAAAAAGCCTGAAAAAGAATTAAAATTTACCACTTCGCTCACCAATAAAACGCAGGACCTGCTTACCCCGCTCACTTTAGAATTCCCGGAGCCACTAAAGCATTTTGATAGTTTACACATAAAAATGACCGACACTCTTTTTAATCCTATCCCCTCAACCATTGCTTCATTAGATACCACGCGTAAAAAAGTAATTATCCGGAATAATTGGGTCGAAAACAGTTTCTATAAATTAATAATAGATAAAAATTTTGCTACAGATACTTCAGGCAGGGTTTTGGCAAAAAATGATACCCTTTCTTTCAAAACAAAAAGAGAAGGGGAATACGGCAGCATTAAAATTAATTTTAAAAACCTGGAAAAATTCAAACATCCTGTTTTACAATTTTTAGCAAATAATGTGGTTGTAAATGCTTTCCCTTTAACATCGGCTACTTTTTATCAAAAGCTTTTTAATCCGGGCGAATATGAATTAAGAATTTTGGATGATGGCAATCAAAATGGAATTTGGGATACGGGAAATTATGATCATAAAAAACAGCCTGAAAAGGTTTACAGCATTTCGCAAACCCTAAGTATCAGGGCTGATTGGGATAACGAAAGGGATATTGTTTTATAACGTAGGAATGCGCCGCAGCGTGATTTCACGGGCCAACAATGAAACAATTCCACAATAAATCCTTATCCCCTAATTTTGCCTTATGATCTTTTCTTCCTCTCTTTTAGAAAATGCGGTAAATGAATTTGCAAAATTGCCTGGTATCGGTAAAAAGACTGCCTTAAGGTTAGTGCTTCATTTATTAAAAAAGGACATAACTGAGGTGAAAACTTTTAGCGATTCTATTTTTAGAATGCGCCAGGAAATTCATTTTTGTATACACTGTCATAATATTTCTGATAAACCTCTTTGTAATATTTGCTCCGATCGCAGCCGCCAACAGCACCTTATTTGCGTAGTGGAAACGATAAGAGACGTAATTGCTATAGAAAGCACTCAACAATATAATGGGCTATACCATGTGCTGGGTGGAGTTATTTCCCCACTTGATGGCATTGGCCCCGATCAACTGGAAATAGAATCTTTATTAAAACGGGTAGAAGAAGAACAAATTGAAGAATTGATTTTCGCCTTAAGCCCTAACATACAGGGCGACACTACTATATATTACATTGATAAAAAGATGAAAAGCCACACGGCAAAAATAACTACCATTGCCAGAGGTATTGCTTTTGGAGGAGAGCTAGAATACGCTGATGAAATGACCCTCGCCAGAAGCATTTCTAACCGGATGCCTGTAGAAAATTATGTAGGAAATAACAGATTATAGTTTTATAATATCTGATACGTTTATGACAACGACAGTATTGGATAAAGCTTAGAATTTAGTACCTTGCGAACCTATATTAATTTTAAGCATTTGAATACAACAATCATTGATAAAAAACCTGTAATTGGATTTACATGCGGTGATACCAATGGGATTGGTCCCGAGCTTATTATTAAATCACTTTCTGACGCGCGCATTCTCGATTTTTGCACGCCAGTTGTGTTCGCGAGTAACAAAGTCATCAATTTTTACAGGAAAAGTATTCCTGATATCAACTTTAGTTTTAACAATATTAAAGATTTTTATAAAATAAATAACAAACAGGTTAATATTTTTAATTGTTGGGAAGATGAAATACCAGTAATACCCGGCGAATTAAATGAAACAGGTGGTAAATATGCTGTAAAAAGCCTGGAAGCGGCTACCCAGGCGTTAAAGGATGGAAAAATTAATGCAATGGTGACCTCCCCGATTCATAAAAAAAATGTGCATAGCGACTCATTTCCATTTACAGGCCATACTCCATATTTTAAAGCATTTTTTGAAGCCAAAGATGTATTAATGCTAATGGTTGCAGGAGATTTTAGGGTGGGATTAGTTACTGAGCATTTACCCGTAAAGGAAATAGCTACTCATGTAACAAAGGAAGCGATTCTAAGTAAAATAGCCATTTTAAACGCATCATTAAAAAGAGATTTTGGTATTGACAAACCAAAAATTGCCGTTTTAGCTTTAAATCCTCATGCAGGGGATGAAGGATTAATAGGAATAGAGGAAAATGAAATAATAAAGCCTGCTATTAAAGATGCAAGGGAGCACAATCTTTTGGTAATGGGCCCTTATTCCGCTGACGCTTTTTTTGCCCGTGGATTACAAAACCGGTTTGATGCTGTACTGGCTATGTATCACGATCAGGGATTGATTCCTTTTAAATCCCTTGCGCTTCAGGATGGAATTAATTTTACAGCAGGATTGGATTTCATTCGCACAAGTCCCGATCATGGAACAGCTTTTGATATATCTGGAAAAAACAAAGCAGATTCATCTTCTTTTACAGCAGCAATTTTTAATGCTATAGATATTTTTAAAAACAGGTTTGTGTATGACGATAATAGAAAAAACTCAATGAAAAATCTTAGTAAAGCCGTTGTGGCTGCAAGTGTTGATGAAAAGATTTCTGAATAATCTTATGAAATTGAAAAAGGAAAATAGGATAAATCAAAGGGGAACAAAATAAGTGAGTAAAAAATTGCGTTAATTAGTATATTAGTTTTAATAATAAAATATAGGTTCTAAACTGTTTCTCTCTGAAAGAATTTATTTTGAGAGACTTCTCACACTAAGAGTATATACTTCTAATGTTTGAGTTTGTGTTTTGTAAAAGGATTTCTATTTAAAATACCCAGAGGTATGGACAACATCTTATTAAGTGGCGCTTTAGCATTTCTGATTACTTTTTTTTCTATACCAGTAATAATAGAAGTTGCTAAAGATAAAAAATTGTTTGACGAACCGGACGAAAGAAAAGTTCATAAGAAAGTAATTCCTACCTTAGGTGGATTAGGTATTTTTGCAGGTTTTATTATTGCTACGTTAATGGGTGCTCCTCCGTCAATGGCTGCCGTTCTGCAATACTTTCTTGCCGCTGTAATGGTCATTTTTTTTCTTGGTATCAAAGATGATATTTTAATACTTTCAGCTTCTAAAAAGTTTATTGGCCAATTAGTAGCAGCCGGCATAATAATTAAGTTTGGCGGCATCCAAATCACTAATATGTATGGGTTTTTAGGCGTGCACGAACTTCCCCAAACAGTAAGTGTGCTGCTCACTTTATTTACTATTGTAGTTATTACCAATTCATTTAATCTGATTGATGGTGTAGATGGGCTTGCCGGTTCATTAGGATTACTTACCTCCATTATTTTTGGAATTTATTTTGCCAAAACCGGGCAAACGTTATATGCAGTAATGTCGTTATCTCTTGGCGGAAGCCTCATTGCTTTTTTAATTTATAACTACCACCCCGCAAAAATATTTATGGGCGATACAGGTTCCTTGCTGATAGGGCTTCTCAATTCTATATTCGTTATAAAATTTATTTCTGTAGCAGCCAATCCCACATTGGGCGTTCCGTTAGTTTCGGCGCCTGCTATCGGTTTTGCAATTTTAATCGTTCCTCTTTTTGATACGCTTCGCGTTGTTGGTATCCGTATTTTAAATCGTCGCTCTCCTTTTAGCCCCGACAGAAATCATATTCATCATTTTTTATTAGACCTCGGTTTAAGCCATCAAATGATTTCATTAACCTGTGTAGGTGCTAATATTCTCTTTATTGCGCTGGCTTATTCTTTACGTTTTACAGGAACCACAATAGTGATTCTTGCACTTTCGGCAGCGGCTATAGTAGTAGTAAGCTTTGTTTATTACAGCCGGCCTAAACATAAAGAAATTATATCTAAACCAACAGTAGGTAAAGAATCCATAATAAAGTCGCATAAAATATTGACTCTTACCGGAGAAACAGTTGAGCAGGATTCTTCCTTTTAGATTTTTATCGTAGTCTTTTCATTAAATTTGTGCACTTTTTCAAACGCTTATTGCGATACCGTAAATTATTAAAACAAATTACAGAAAATGACAGACGATCTTTCCGAAATATTAGACCTGGCCACTGTATCTATGAAAAAAGCAATGAGCCATTTTGAATCAGAACTGGTGAAGATTCGGGCAGGCAAAGCCAATCCTACAATGTTGGATGGAATTGTAGTAGATTATTACGGAAATCCTACACCTATAGATCAGGTGGGCAATTTAAGCGCTATAGATGCGCGGACACTCACGATTCAACCGTGGGAAAAAAATATGCTTCAGCCAATAGAAAGAGCTATCATCGCAGCAAACATTGGTGTTAATCCACAAAATGATGGCAATATGATCCGCTTGTTTTTGCCACCTCTTACAGAAGAAAGAAGAAAAGAATTTGTAAAAAAAAGTTATGGAGAAGGTGAGCAGGCTAAAATAGCGGTGCGAAATATACGCAGGGATGCTATTGAGCAAATAAAAAAACTCCAAAAAGATGGCCTCAGTGAAGACGTGGCCAAAGATGGTGAAAATCGGATGCAGGACATAACCAATAACTATATTTCCTACGTAGAAAAGCATCTTGAAACAAAAGAAAAGGAGATTATGTCGGTTTAAATTAATTTTGAACCATGCTAAAGGAACAATTACTTATCTTATTCACCACACCATTGTATATAATGGTGATAGGGACAGAAATAATCTTAAGTAATCTTCATTTTAAAAAATATTACACATTAAAAGAAACGTTGATGAATATGTACCTGTGCATTCTCAACGGAGGTATAGACCTTTTGTTTCGGGCAGTATATATCGTGATTTTAGCATCACTTTTTCAATTTCGCTTTTTAGATTTTTCTTCCAATATTATTTTATACTGGCTTCTGCTTTTTATTTTAGAAGATCTTGCTTTCTATTTTGAACATAGGGTAGATCATTATTGCCGCTTTTTCTGGGCAGTTCATGTTACGCATCATTCTTCAGAAGAATTTAATTTAACAACCGGATTTCGTTCATCAGTATTGCAGCCGCTTTACCGGTTCATCTATTTTATTCCATTGGTATTATTTGGCTTTAAGGCTGTTGATATTGTGTTTATGTATTCACTTACACAGATATATGGAATACTGGTGCACACGCAATACATCCACAAAATGCCGCGCTGGTTCGAAGCGATATTGGTCAGCCCTTCGCATCATCGCGTACACCACGCCAGCAACGTGCGGTATCTCGATAAAAATATGGGAATGGTATTGATCATCTGGGACAGAATTTTTGGAACTTTCCAGGAAGAGCTGGAAAAAGACCCGGTGAGATATGGGCTTACTAAACAACTGGATCGGCCTTATCATCTCACCAATGTCGTTTTTCATGAATGGGCTCATATTATTTCAGACATGAAAAAAGAAGTACCCTTTTTAATCAAAATAAAATATTTAGTAATGCCGCCAGGATGGAGCCACGACGGAAGTACAAAAACAGCAAAAGAATTAAGAAAAGAATTATTTCTTTCTGAAAAAAATGAATCAAATGATAATCACGATCTAAATAATTTGGATGAACTATTGATTAGTTCACACAAATGGATTAAATAATTTAGAAATTTCTTTCAATTACATTTTGAATGTTTTTTTAATCTTTTTTAATTTTAATTAACATACTTTTAATTGCAATTGAGAAGCATTTTTTCATTTTCTCATAAATAAACAAAAAAGCGTGAGCCGTATCCAGCTAAAAGAAATAAGCACCAGAGCGCCTAAAGAATTTAATAAGCAGGAAACGAAGGACGGCCTGGCTAAAATTCTTGAAGAGCTGAATGACCTCCAAAATCTTTTGTTTGCTGAAAATAAACATGCATTGCTGATCATCATTCAGGGAATAGATGCCAGTGGTAAAGATGGAGTTATCAGAAACGTATTTTCCTCTATGAATCCACAAGGTGTGATGGTAAAGGGTTTTAAAGCGCCAACTCCTGAAGAACTAAGCCATGATTTTTTGTGGCGGATTCATTCGCATGCACCTGCACAAGGAATGATACAAATTTTTAACCGGAGCCAATACGAAGATATTTTAATAACCAGAGTACATAAATGGTGCGACGATAAGACCGCACATAAAAGAATGAGCGCCATTAATAATTTCGAAAATTTACTAACGGAACATAATGATACCACCATTCTTAAATTCTATTTGCACGTTTCGAGAGAAGAACAGAAAGAAAGATTGGATGAGCGCATAAAAGATCCTACTAAAATGTGGAAATACAATGCCAACGATTATAAGGAAGCTGAACTGTGGGATATTTATATGCAGATGTATGAGGAATGTTTTGAAAATTGTAATGATATTCCATGGACAATTGTTCCAAGCGATCAAAACTGGTACAAGGAATATTTGATCGCTTCAAAAGTAAGAGATACTTTAAAAGAGCTTAAAATGCAATATCCGGGCCTTAAAAAATAATCAATCTTTCACCATTAAATCAAAAATTATGAGTTTCGTTAAAGATTTCAAAGCTTTCGCGATGAAAGGTAATGTAATGGATCTGGCAGTAGCTGTTATTATCGGTGCTGCATTTGGTGCTATCGTATCATCTTTGGTAACAGATGTAATTACCCCGCTGATATTAACGCCCGTGTTAGAAAAGCTGGGTTTAAAAGACATCGCTGAACTAAAGTGGGGCGCCGTCACTTACGGAAAATTCCTGGCTGCGGTCATTAATTTTATCGTGATTGCACTGGTTATTTTTTCACTTATCCAGGCTATCAGCAAGATGCAAAGGAAAGAGGAAGCAGCAGCCCCGACAGCGCCATCTTCTACTGACCAGCTTCTGATGGACATAAGGGATGAATTAAGAATAAAGAATAAAATATAATTTTTAAACCCTTTTTGATTTTCGTTTATAAAAATCACAAAAGATCAGGAAGGAGAAGCCATTAATAGATTATTTTAATAGATTTGCAAATCCCGGATTTTAAACCGGGATTTTTTTTATCTTGCCATAATAAGGAATACTATTCTTCTGACAAATCTTTAAATGAATACAGAAATATATCAAATAAAATTACCGCAGTTTGAAGGTCCTTTTGATCTTCTTTTATTTTTTATAGAAAGAGATGAATTGGATATTTACAATATACCGATCACAAAAATTACCAATGATTTTCTGGCTTATATCCATAATGGCGAAAAACTAAATATAGAACTTAGCAGCGAATTTATTTTATTTGTAAGCACGCTCATGCGTATAAAAGCGAAGATGCTTTTACCCCGAAAAGAATTGGATCAGCAGGGTAATGAATTGGATCCGCGCCAGGAATTAATAGATAAAATTCTTGAGTACAAAAGATTCAAAGAAGCTTCTTTGAAAATGAGTGAGATGGAAGCATTGAGAATGTTGATGGTGAAACGCGGGAATATACAGGAAGAATTATCTAAGATTGGTGAGGAAGCGGGTGAAGGCACCGAAATACATACCGTTTCTTTATTCAAACTAATGAAAGCTTTTGAAAAAGTAGCTCAACGGCTCCATGAAAAGAGACTGCGCCCCGTACATACGGTGATAAGTTATAATTATACTATGGAAGGCACCCGCACTTTTGTGATGGATCTGGTTAAAACTGAAAAATCTCTTTCTTTTGAAAAAATATTTGCCGTATGTGAAGACCGCCTGCATGCGATCTTTCTTTTTCTGAATTTGCTTGAACTTATTCAGCAAAAATATATGCTAATAATAACCGGAGAGGGCCTTAATAATTTCATTATTGAATATAATGAAAATCATGAAGTGGAGGAAGAGATTATGTCATCGCCCGTTATTATTGACCCATCGCAGAATTAGCTTTAGAAGATAAAATAAGGCGGATGTATGAGTGCAAGATGATCTCTGCTAAGGTTGTTTTTAATCATATTAAATGACTACTAAACATTCTGGCAGGCTACACCCGGCATATAAATCTCCACAGGAACATCAAGTTAATAGCATCAATTATTTATAATTAGCCGGAATGATCAATTTGGTTCTTGAAAGAAAATACCAGCTAATTCCTGCATACAATATGGTGAGGCTGGTACGAAATAACATGGCTTTTACAGTTCTTATCTCAAATGCATTTCCCATTTGAATATATACTATTAAGCCAATATATGCTATTAAAAGAATAGCTGCCGCAATAAATAAAGCCGCGGTGGCTTTACTATTATTGGTAATTAAGCAGAACGATGCAAACAGATAAATAAATGAACAAATTAAATTGGCGTAAACTATAAATAAAACGTATTTACCTTCTTTTTCCCTGATCCCGAATAGATCAAATATGACGGAAGTACTCATAAATAAAGTAACTAACCCAAAAATTGCCAAAATAATTCCTGCTATTTTTATTATGATATTGCTCATTTCGCTGTTTGTTTTGGAGCATAAATGTAATGTATTCACCGAAAAATAAAGTTTTATTTTATTGGAAAAAACAATTTTGATGAAATTCGGCTGGCAAGTTCTTATTGCAAACCTGTAATTCAGAGCATATTATTTACTTTCAATAAAAGATCTATCGCAAAAAATCAACTCTTTATTGAAATATTGCTAAGGGAAACGAATAATTTAAAAAAAAATTGTCATAAACCTGTAATCAAATAAGAATAAAAGTACTTAAATACTTTTATTTAAAAAAATCATTTAACTTTGCGGCCACTCTACAATTTTAAATTTAATATAAAAATGGAAACATTAGAAGAAAATATTTTGAATGTCACGCTGCTCGAACCAAAATTAAAGCATCCTACGATATTTGTCAGATTCGACGAATTAACTCCCGGCGAAAGTTTGACGTTGCATAACGATCATGACCCCAAGCCACTTTATTACGAATTGATGGCAGAGAGAGGCGATATTTTTTCATGGGAGTATCTGGAGCAAGGCCCGGAACTTTGGAAAGTAAAAATTACCAAAAATGAGGAAGCCTCATCCGAAGATGAAAACATTTTGAATGTTTCTTTAATTGAACCAAGATTAAAACATCCCACCATATTTGCCAGGTTTGATGAATTGAAAGCAGGCGAAAGCCTTACACTTCATAACGACCATGATCCGCGGCCGCTTTATTACCAATTAGTTGGACAAAGAGGTGATATTTTTGCATGGGAATATCTTGAGCAGGGACCAGATCTGTTTAGAATAAAGATTACGAAAAATAAAAGCGAACGGGTAGAAAAAGAAGAAAAGAAAACGGCATCGCCTGTAGTTCTAACTAAAGAGGCATCAGAAAAAGAAAACATCTTAAATGTTACTTTAATAGAGCCGAAATTAAAACACCCCACCATTTTTGTAAGATTTGATGAGCTTGTATCAGGTGAAAGTTTAACGATCCACAACGATCACGATCCTAAACCACTCTATTATCAACTGCTTGGAGAAAGAGGCAATATTTTCACGTGGGAATATTTAGAACAGGGACCTCAATTGTGGCGCGTAAAAATATCTAAAAAATTATCAGGGGAAGATGATGAAACCTTGGGTGAAATAGCAGCAAAAGATTTACGCAAAGCAGAAGTATTTAAAAAGTATGGCTTAGACTTTTGCTGCGGTGGAAAGAAAACAGTGAAAGAAGCTTGTGCTGAAAAAGGCATTGACGTTACCAAAGTAGAACAGGAATTGCAGGTAGCGAATAAAAATGTAAAAACCACTTCGAGGCCTTTACCCTATAATGATTGGAATCTTGACTTCCTGGCAGATTACATCGTAAATACTCATCACAGCTATGTGAAAAAAACCATACCTGATCTACGTCAATACGCTGCAAAAGTAGCTAAAGTGCATGGCGATCACCATCCTGAATTATTGACAATTAATAAATTGGTAGAGGAAGTTTGCAATGAAATGAGCGGGCATATGGTAAAGGAAGAAACTGTTTTGTTCCCTTATATAAAACAACTGGTTGCTTCAAATAATAATAGCGATGGTAACAGTAAATTTGGAAATTTCGATACTGTACAAACTCCTATTAACATGATGGAAATGGAGCATGAACTAGTAGGAAAGGATATGGAGGAAATAAGAGAACTCAGTAAAAATTATACACTGCCTGAAGATGCCTGCGCCAGTTATTCTTTCTTATTTAAAACACTGGAAGAATTTGAAGACGATCTTCATATACACATACATCTGGAAAACAATATCTTATTTCCAAAGGCAGTAGAAATGGAAAAAAAATAAGATGATGATGATGGCTGATGTGGACTATGAGTTGATGGATGGTAGAAAACTGATAGCACATTGCTGGAATCCGATATTTATTAATATAGAAAAGCCAATTGCTTATCACACTGGGAAGGGCTCCTGTTTTATCGTTTTTTAGGGAGAAGACCGTAAAATGAAGAAAAAAATAAAGCAGGACCCTTTTTTTATCTTATTGATAAGTCGAAAGCAGAATTCTGGAATCAATGATCGTTTTGTTAACTGATTATTCTATTTTTAAAAGTTATTAAACACCATTTTTATTAAAAAAAACAAAATGAAAAAATTATTTATTTTACTTTTCGGCGCAGCCACACTATTTGCATGCAATTCTAATTCTGCCGATAATAAAACGGATGAGCATGCAAACCATGATCATGTTCAGCCAACAGAGCTAACTTTAAACAACGGTGCTAAGTGGAAGGCTGACTCTATCACCAACCATAATGTAGTTGCCTTGAAAACGATGGCTGATAATTTTCGCATAAAACCTTTCCCATCATTAAGTGCTTACCAGATTTTGGGAAACGATTTTACCACCTCGTTAAACACAATGATACAACAATGTAAAATGACAGGACCAGACCACGATATGCTGCATCAATGGCTCGAACCGGTTTTAAAGGAAAGCAATCAGTTGAAAACCGTTACTGACACTGCTGTTGGCAGAACAACCTTTAAATCCATTGATTCTCGTATTGACGCGTACCACAATTATTTTGAATAAAAATGGTCATAAACACTGATACAAAAATTGCAAAAATATTAAAGCAAAACCCCGCAGCCTTAGAAGCAATTATAAGTATTACCCCTAAGTTTGAAAAGCTAAGAAATCCGCTTTTAAGAAAGCTAATGGCAGGACGAACAAGTATTGGCATGGCGTCCAAAATCAGCGGTTGTGGCATCAACGCCTTTTTTGATAAATTAAAACCGTTGGGTTTCGAAATTGATGACAACGTTATTACCGGTAAAAGTGAAGAAAAGCCACATCTTCCCGCTTTTTTTAATTCGTTAAAGCCGGAGCAGATCATAGAATTTGATGTGCGCCCACTGATTGATGCCGACAAAGATCCATTGCCCCTAATTGTGGAAAAGGTAAAAAGTATTGAAAAAGGCCAGGCCCTTAAAATCATAAATAGTTTTGAACCCACGCCCTTGCTTTCATTATTGAAAAAACAGGGATTTGACTCTTACGTGGACACTATTGACGATCAGTTAGTAGAAACCTATTTCTACAAAACCGGTAATTCAGCCGTTGAAATTAACACCGGAGAAAACAATAATGAAGGCTGGGACAACTACATAAAAAAGTTTGAAGGAAAAATGCAGACGATTGATGTTCGCCAGCTTGAAATGCCTGGCCCAATGATGGCAATCCTTGATGAAATAAATAAATTACCTGCTGATAATGCGCTATATGTCTATCATAAAAGAATTCCGGTTTTTTTATTACCTGAATTAAAAGAAAAAAAATTTGATTACCGGATCAAAGAAATCAGTGACGGCGAAGTTCGCCTCTTAATATTTAAAGAATAAAATGTTTCCTTCTTCACCCACTGCGGGACTCGCACAAAACACCTCTTATAAAGTAGTGTTGCCATTTTATATTTACGGCGCTCTCTCTTTTTTAATAGCAACGATTTTATTACTATTCTCTTCATCAGCTTTGGTGCAGCATTATTTTCACCCGCAAACACTTGCCATTACACATGCAATGGCACTTGGCTGGGGCACTATGATGATACTGGGAGCCAGCCATCAACTGGTACCTGTTTTAATTGAAGGAAAATTATACAGCGACGCGCTCGCCTATCTTTCATTTCTTTCGGCGGCTATCGGTATTCCGCTTTTAGTTTATGGTTTTTATCATTTCTATTTTGGCTGGGAAGCACAATGGGGCGCCATTTTGATTAATGCGGCTATTGTATTTTACCTGATCAATATAGCGGTGAGCATGATAAAAAGCAAGAAGGAAAATGTACACGCCGTATTTGTTTTTACCGCAACGCTTTGGTTACTCATCACCATTATTGTAGGCCTTTTTTTAGTATTTAATTTTACTCATAATATATTATCACAGGATTCTTTACATTATTTACCACTTCATGCGCACCTTGGCATTATTGGATGGTTTTTATTGTTAGTGCTCGGCGTTGCTTCGCGATTGATACCGTTATTTTTAATTTCTAAATACCATAATGTAAAAATATTGTGGTGGATCTATGGTTTGGTCAATTTTGGTTTGATTTCTTTTATTGTAATCTTTTTATACATTGGCAAATCATGGTTATACTTTTTTCCTCTTTCAGCAATTCTTATTTCCATAATTATGTTTGGATTCTTTTGCAAAAAAGCGTACCTGGACAGGCTCAGAAAGAAAGTGGATGACCAACTGAAAATCTCATTATTTTCTGTATTAATGATGCTGTTACCATTGCTGGTTTTATTAATTATTATTTTGATGATGTTGTTTTCCGTTGACGATCCAAAATTAATTTTGACTTATGGATTTTGTATTTTTTTCGGATGGATCACTGCTATTATATTTGGAATGACTTTTAAAACACTTCCTTTTATACTTTGGAATAAGGCATACCATGATAAAGCCGGAATGGGTAAAACTCCTAATCCGCGTGAGCTTTTCAACAATAAAATATTTCAGATAATGTCTGTTTTTTACCTCGCCGGTTTTATTTTATTAATAGCCGGTATTCTTATTTCCAACACATTTATTTTAAAATTTGCCGCTCTTCTTTTAGTGGTAACGGCATTTTTATATAATACCAATGTGTTTAAAATGATCATGCATAAACCAAAAAAAATATGAATGAAATTACCAATGATGAAATAAAATGCGAAAGAGCGCTGGAAGACCTTCACAACGTGATGGATCCGGAGATTGGGTTAAACGTAGTGGACCTGGGATTAATTTATCAATTGGATTTTGATGATACAGATAAGAAATTATATTGCACGATGACGCTAACTACTCAATTTTGCCCGATGGGCGAATCCATACAAAGTGGAGTAACCAATTCGCTGGAGCAGACTTTCCCGGATTATGCCGCAAATGTAAAAGTGATCTTCGATCCGCCGTGGAGCGCGGAAAAGATTTCTCCCGAAGGACGCGATTATTTAAATTATTAATTCATGCTAAGCAATACCTGCAAAATCGCGATAAAAGCCGTTATTTATCTTTGTTCAAAATTTGACACAAATGGAAATTCCGGCATTAAAGAAATCGCTGAATACATAAACGCCAATGAACATACCATTGGAAAGATCTTACAAATACTTGTAAAACATAATGTAATCAAAAGCATGAAAGGCCCATCAGGAGGATTCTATATTTCAAAAGATCAGCAAAATCAGCCAATCATCAATATTGTAGAAGCTATTGATGGGAAAGAAATATTTCAAAGCTGCGGCCTTGGATTAAGTAAATGCTCTTCTACTCATCCGTGCCCGATTCATAATGAATATAAAAAAGCCCGCGACATTATAGAACGTTTATTCAGGGAAAAAAGGGTGCTTGATTTATGTGCGCCGGTAAATATGGGCGTGGCCTATTTGATAGGATAAAAAAACTCCTTAATCACATAAACCCATAATCCAAAACCCTTCGTATGTATTTTTTATCCTGGAATATCCACGTTACCTCATAGCTTCCGGTATCGTCTTTAGAAAATAAATAAAGGTAAATGTGACTGCCGTCTTTTGATTTATAAACCGCATTGGTAGTTCGTTTTACGCCCTTATCATTGTAAGTTAAATTAAGATTGTAAAGGTCAGAATAAGCAACTTTAGGAATAGCAATTGTATCGCCATTTACTATCACCACCACATTGCTGATATACGTTAATGGTAAACTTCCATAGTTGCCATAATAAGCTTTTCTGTCTATCCGTATCAGGTATTTTTCATCATAATCCAGTTTATGTTTCGTTTTGTCAAACGGCGAAATTGTTACCGATGCTTTTATTCCATCGCCTTCAAAGTTCATAAAATCATCCCCGAATGTTTTATAGGATATCTTTGGCAAAGCAGTTGCGCCCACACTTTCACTGATGCCCGATAAAGCAAACGTAGCTACATCGGCTCGCACATCTCTTGGTTGCAATTTTGCAAACGATTCATTTTTTCTGCGTGTATCCTGATAATCATAATTATTTTGAGCAACACACAAAAATGAAAAGAAAAGGCTATTACATGCAAGTGCAATCCTGATGAAATTTTTTGTTGGATTTGCCATTTAAAAAAATAAAATTTTGAACATTTATTCTACCACCGGATATCCTTTTGATATCCAATCTGTTTTAATATTTTGTGGAAGATTCAATAAATGGTAATTGGTGAATTTCATTTTCTTTAATTCATCTATCGCAGGGCGCACATTTGGGCAACGTTCAAAAGGGCAGCAACCGCAATAAATAACAATATTGGTATCTTTTGGGAATTTGGAAATTTCCTGCTTGAACTTTTCCAGATTTTTTTCATCATTTACCATTCCAATGTCAATGGAATGAGGAATAATAGCGCCGGGCCCTACACTTATAATAACCGGAAGACTGATATTAGTTTGAAGTGTTTGGGCTAAGGCCGCAGGCTGTATTAATTGGTCTTCAGTCCAGTTTACGGGCTTCTGTGCGCTGCATGGATTGCATCCTAAAATAATAAATGCAAATAAACAATATTGAAGTAAGTATTTTCTTTTCATTTCGAGATTTTTTAAGCTCACGGCTTATTTCCAAATTTAAAATTTAAAATGCAATTCAGCATGTAATTAACTTTTTTGTTAGAATCTGTGTAAAAGTGATCAGGTAATTTATCCTTAAGTTAAAAGGCTTCTTTCTCTTTTACCTCACTAATATATACTTTATCTATTTGCTAAAAGAAGGACAACTCGTGAGACACGAGTTGGGAGGAGAAAAGAAATTTCTTAATTATCTTTCTATTTATCTTTTTTAAACCGGTTGAATAAGTCAGTTTTGAATTGAATGTTTCCATCCGGCCCTGTTCTTCCTCTTAAATATAAACTTGAACCAACTTTTTTGTTCAATCCTGAATTTTCAGGCTTGTAATCTGCATTTCTTTTTTTCAAATTACTAAAAGGAATTTGAATGCTTACATCCGAATTGCCTTTCAGGCCATAAGTTCCTTCCACAAAAATGGTAAATACCGAAGAAGCGATTTCCATTCGGTTGATTTTAATCTCTTCATTGGCAATCTCTAATCTGTCCTTTAATTCTGCAAATTGTATATTTTGAAAATTACGGTTTTTGAAAAAAATATTTTGCATTTTCTCGATAGGCTCAAAATTTTTGAGAGCGCCGTCTTTTAAAGAAAAATCAATGGTACTTGCAATACTATTTGAATATGCTTTTCCATCATCGTTCAATCCGAGTGCGCCGGATATCTTAGCATCTAGCTTTCCCTCCAGGTTTTTTGCTTCTATACCTGCCTGGCCGAAATTATTAAATGCGGTAAAAATCTTATTTACATCCACATTATTTAAAGTGGAGTTAAAAGTAAACTGATGAAAATTGCTGTTTCTGTTTACAAGTGAACCGCTGAGATCCAGGCTGCCACCGCCATGGCGCATGCTCATTTTGTGAATCACATAACTTTCGGGCAGTAAAGTAACATTGGCATTCACATTCTCAGCCTCAAACTTTTTGTATATTAATCTATCTGCCTTCAGGTTCACATTTAAACTACCGCGATCTAATATGCCATCAATTTCATCTGAAACTTTTGCGAGCTTTGCTTTTTTATTCCTATTACTTTTTTCGATTTTTCTGCTTTTTAACAGGTAAAGAAAAGACGATAAGTTCAATGAGGGCGAATAAATATCCCAATCAATATTTGCCTTGTTCGGCTCTGTATTAATAAGCGTCAATAAATTATTTGCTCTTCCATTCATTGTAACTTTATTATTTAATACTTCACATTGAAGATTTTGGACCAAAACATTTGAATTATTTATGATTAATTTTCCATTTACATTCTTCATTTCCACACTTCGGGGCGTATAGAAGATAGTTCCATTTGAAAAAGTCATCTCACCATTTAGAAACGAATTGGTGCTGTTGTTTTTTTCCAACGGTCCTTTATATGTGAGACTGGCAGAACCTTTTCCATTGGTAAGCTGAATACTATTGCTTCCAAGAATATCATTCAATGTGCTTAAAGAAAAATCAGATTTGAGATCAGCAATGAGTAATGGTTTGTATAAGTTAATAATTTCAATATTGTTGGAAGACATGGCAAACCCATTCCAGCTAGCCGAAAAGTGGTCAATATTTATTTTTGAATTTGGATCTTTTCTTGGCAAATTTTTTTCAACTTCATTAGTATAAAATCCGGTAAAATCAGCGTTGTCAAAATCAAAAAAAGGTGTGGTCAGGTGTGAACCTCTGACAACCCATCTTGCCACAACAACCGGATCTCCTCCCTTCAGTGGTCCGTTGATATCCGCATCAGCATCAAATTTTTTATCCAGGTCCACGATGGATAACGCCTGGGAAATCTTTTCAGGCAGCAAACTTTTAGCAAAGGAATAAAGAATATCTTTTGTGTGAATCCTCAGTTCAAACTGCGGCTGCGGGCCTTTCAAATCAAATACTGCACTTAAATTAAAAGGATGCCCCGCTATTTCTAAATTAATACTATCGGCTCGTAACTGTTGATTGGATTTATTTAATTTTAGATCAAAATTTCCTTCAAAAGTCTTTTCTTTTAAAAAACTTCCTTTTTCTAAATTAAAAGAGAGATTGTGGATGAGCAGATCCGTTTTCGCAGAAACAAAGAATGAAGAATCTGTATCATCAATTTTGATGTTTAATTTATTCGCAAGAATATTATATAATTTTTCGTTTTGCCTATTATCAATTATAAAGCCTACATTTTTTAAACCAATTGTTTTAAGCTCACTTTTTCCCGGAGTTTTATTGTGCGCGGCAGAATCAATTTTTTTGAACTTAAACAGATAGTCATTTGAATAACCCGTAGTATCCGTGAACAAATAAATATTCGCATTTACTATTCTTAGGCCACTAATAGCAAATTCTTTTTTTAAAAGCCGGGTAATACTTATTTGGGCGAATACCTCATCTCCTTCAAAAAATTTATGGTTGTATTTGGCAAACATCGAATCGGTGATCACTACTTTATTCAACAACACAGATACCCTTGGAAATGTTTGGAAGAAACTCAAATCAATATCACCAATAGAAACATTTCCACTAATTCGTTTCCCAACTTCTTGTGTTACTTCTTTTATAATTGATTTTTTATGCGTGGAAACATAAGCGATGAGAATGATGTATGATAAAATCAGCAGCCCAAAGAAAATTAAAAATGCCTTAACCAGGTATTTCCAGATTTTTTTCATTGGGTTCATTCTTTAAATGTGAAAAACTGCTTAGGGTCATCCGTTTTTAATGCCTTCCTAAATGATTCATCTATTAGAAACTACTGTATCCAAAACCACCCTGGAATCTCCTTTATTTGCTTTCTTTTTAAAAAATCCCCGTAGCAGGAAACTATGCTGTACTGCTTCAAGGTCTTCATCAAGTTTTTTACTCGCCGATTGCAGGTTTTGTAACGTAATCTTTATTTTATTGGCGGATTGTTCATCGTTCAATAACATTCCCACAGGTGAATTTTTGTTGTTCAATCCATTGTTCAATGTATTACCGGCAGTTTCAAAATTGGCGATGGCAGCCTGAGATGTATTAGCCACCTGTTGAAGTTGCGTTACTGTTGATCTTAACCTGCTAAAAATAATCGTGTCAGACACAAGATCATTCGCGAGAGTGCCTTTATTATTCAGTTTTGCAGCATAATCAGAAACGTTTGAAGAAAGGCGCTGAATGTTATTGGCCGTTCTTTGCAATGTAAGGGTAATGGCGTTTATTTGGTTCACCAGTGTTTCATCTGTAAGCAACTTGCCAATGGAACCTTTGCCCTCTGCAATACGCCTGGTTATCAATTTAAAATCCGTGGTTATTTGCAGAAGGTTATTATTGTTTTGTGATAACGTATTCATCATAGCATCGGTACTCAATAATTTATCTGCTGCTATAATATCGCCGGATTCTATTTCTGCTGCTTTGGAAGAACCACCATAAATTTCAATGATCTTATTTCCAATTAACCCATCTGTGCTCAATTTTGCTTTGGCATCTTTGCGGATGAATTGTTGTGAATGCTGTTCGATATTAATATCCACTTCCACCTGATTTTTTCCTGTGATAGCAACTTTTTTTATGGTTCCTACTTTCACTCCGGAAAACCAAACATTATTCCCTTTTTGTAACCCGTTTACATTTTCAAAAAATGATTTTACAGTCAGCGATTTTTCAAATGTTTTCTTTTGTGAACCCAGCGTAAGGATGGTTATTACTAAAATTGCCAGGCCTATTAAAATAAATATTCCAACGACCACCGCCCGCCTGTTATTGGTAGATTTCATTCTTATTATGTTTATTTCCTTTCAATAATGAA
>JBDTEK010000135.1:0-15328 GCA_039922575.1 Ginsengibacter sp. | reverse complement strand
TAAATATCAGGTCATCTGTATTGGAATCCTGCATTTTTTTCCCATTAACGTTTAGCCACAAACGCAGTTTATGGGCATCTGTAATATCATCTTTCGTTGCCAACCAGGGGCCGAGAGGTGCAAAAGTATCACAGCTTTTCCCTTTCACCCACTGTCCGCCGCGCTCTATCTGAAATGCCCGTTCGCTCACATCATTGTGCAGACAATATCCTGCTACACAATCCATCGCTTCGTGCTCATCCACGTAACTGGCCCTTTTCCCTATAACCACTGCCAGTTCTACTTCCCAGTCAGTTTTTACTGAATTTTTAGGAATTACAATATCATCATTTGGCCCTGAAACAGAGGTAGTGGCTTTGAAAAAAATTATAGGCTCCTTGGGAACCTGGGCACCCGTTTCTTTGGCATGTTTTGCATAATTCAACCCAATACAAATAATTTTTGAAGGTTTATAAACCGGGCAGCCCAATCTTTGATTGCTATCAACTTCCGGTAATTTATTTCCAGCTACAATTTTCTTTAGTTTATTGATTCCATCATTGGCAAAAAATTCTTCATTGTAATCTTTTATAAATGATGATACATCATACCATTTGTCTTCAATGACAATTCCGGGTTTCTCTTTTCCGGATTCCCCAAAACGTATTAATTTCATATTGTTCTATTTTATTTGTTTATTTTTTTATACTATGAATCTACCTTGTTACACGAATTCAAAAATCTAAAATACCAATTTTAAACCCAAATAATAGTTGCCGTGGAACGATTAAAGTCATCATTTCGTTTCAATTTCAATAATCGTATCCACTTCGTCAAGAGGAATTCCATCAAAATTAATAGTTACTCCATTTCTATCCTGTTTATATTTTACTTTTTGTTCTTTGCCCATCAACTTACAACTTTTTATTTTACCTGAAATTCCCGTAACAAGAATGGAAGGTTGTTCCGGTGCTTTTAAAATATGAACATACACTGTTTTATTCTTCGAGGTTACTACGCCCCAATTTTGAGGTGGCATTACGTTTCCTCTTGTTTCATAAATGCTTTCACCATATTGATGCATCCACTTGCCAATTTCTCTCAAAGTATCTCTGAATTCTTCCTGAACAATTCCATTTGGCTGTGGGCCTACATTCAATAAAAAATTCGCATTACGACCGGCTGCATTTACGACATAATGAATTAACTCCGGAACGGATTTGTATTTATCGTCCTTGATATTAAATCCCCAGGAACCATTCATTGTTTCGCAGGTTTCCAACGGTACCTGATCTGATGCTTTTTGAAAACTTAATCCTGATTTATTTTGACCTGGAAGGTCTCTTTCAAACATTTGAAAATCTTCGCCGGGCAGTGGAGTCAGGTGATGATTGTTACCAATCAAACATTGCGGTTGTAGTTTATGAATGAGTGCATAAATTTCAGGTAAGTGCCAGTCCACTTTTGGCGTTCTATCCTTTGCTCCTTCTTTTGCTGTTTGATCCCAATATCCGTCAAACCAAATCCCTGCAATTTTTCCATAGTTCGTCAGTAATTCTGTTAACTGATTTTCCATAAATTTTATATAGTCATTCCAGTCGCCATGTACGGTGCGGCCTGTACCCTGGCCGGTTCTTCCGGTCCACCAACTATAATCATTGCGTCTCCAATCAAGCAAGGAGTAATATAAGAATAGCTGGATACCTTGCTTATGACATTCATCAGCTATCATCTTTACCACATCTTTTTTGTAGGGCGTATTCATGATATTAAAATCAGAATATTTGGTATCCCACATACTAAAGCCATCATGATGGCGGGTGATCAAAGTAATGTATTTCATCCCGGCATCTTTTGCCATGCTTACCCAGGCATGCGCATCAAATTGAGTAGGATTGAAAAAATGCATTAACCTCGTGTAATCTTTCACCGGGATGTTTTGATTGTTCATCACCCATTCTGCATCACCGAGGATACTGAATACGCCCCAGTGAATAAACAGGCCGAACTTATCATCCTGGAACTGACTCCTGGCTTCGATGTTGGCAGGCGTGGGAGAATACGTTTGTGCATTACTGTTAGTCATAGCCAATACAGTAAACAAACAAATAAAGAAATTTTTCATTCTAAAAGTTTAAGTATTCAATTTTAAAAATCCGCCATCAATCGGGTAATCTGTACCAGTAATAAACGACGCTTCATCGCTGCATAAATATAAGGCCAAAGCTGCAATCTCTCCCGGTTCAGCCATTCGTCCTATTGGCTGTGTCTTTGATAAATTTTCAAACATCTCTTTTTCCTTTCCCGGATAATTTTTTTGTAAAAACCCATCTACAAAAGGTGTATGAACCCTCCCCGGAGAAATGGAATTGCAGCGGATATTTTCAGTAATGTAATCTTTAGCTACTGATAAAGTCATGGCAGCTACAGCGCCTTTAGCCATTGAATATGCAAACCTGTCGGCTATGCCAACCCACGCGGCAACAGAAGCCAAATTTACGATAACTCCGCCCCGGTTTTTTCTCATAAAGGGAATGGAAGCAAACAAACAATTATAAACTCCTTTTACATTTACACTTACAATACGGTCAAAATCTTCTTCGTTGGTAGTGTCTGCTTTTCCTATATGGGCGATGCCGGCATTGTTTACAAGAATATTATGTGCACCAATTTCGTTAAAAGTTTCAATCACTTCTTTTTGGCTGGCTACATTGCACGCGTGAGAAAACACTTTGTCGCCATTTCCTTTTATTTCATCAACTGATGATTTTGCGCTTTCCTCACTCAGTTCAATGATATGAACTTCTGCGCCTTGTTTTGCAAATAATATTGCTATAGCTTTTCCAATGCCACTGCCGGCGCCGGTTATAACTGCTTTTTTGTTTTTTAGTGAGAACATTATGTTGTATTGTTAAATTGTTAATTGGTTAATTGGTTAATTGGTTTGAATACATCATGAACAACAGGTTGTTCATGTATTGGGCAACCGCGAGTGTTGCCACTACAAACTAACACCTCTCTTCCATGGAATAAAATCATCCTGGTTCAACTGAACTGCTTTTGGAATAATTTCTCCGCTTGCTGCTTTGATACAATATTCCAGAATTTCTTCGCCCATTTGTTCTACCGTTTTTTCTCCTTCAATTACCGCTCCTGCATCAATATCAATAATATCATGCATTCTTTTTGCCAACTTTGAATTGGTAGCTATTTTAATCACAGGGCATATTGGATTTCCTGTTGGCGTTCCCAATCCTGTTGTAAATAAAATTAAAGTCGCGCCTGCAGCAGCTTTACCGGTAGTGGCCTCAACATCATTTCCGGGTGTGCACACGAGGTTCAAGCCTGGTTTAGTAGCGGGTTCTGTGTAGTCTAATACATCTACCACCGGAGAAGTGCCACCTTTCTTTGCAGCACCCGCAGATTTCATCGCATCAGTAATTAGGCCATCTTTAATATTTCCAGGTGAAGGATTCATGTAAAATCCTGAACCCACAGCATGTGCCTGTGCATCATAAGATTGCATAAGATGAATAAATTTTTCAGCAGTTTTTTCATCCACGGCCCTGTCTATCAAATTTTGTTCAACGCCACACAATTCAGGAAACTCTGCCAGCAGTACTTTTGCGCCTAACGCCACCAATAAATCTGCTGTATATCCCACAGACGGATTTGCAGATATACCGCTGAAACCATCGCTGCCACCACATTTCACACCTACAGTTAGTTTACTTAAGGGTGCAGGTTTTCTTTCCTGCTTATTTATTTCTATTAAATTTTTGAAAGTTTCGCGAATAGCGAGCGCTATTAATTTTTCTTCATTTTGTATTTGCTGTTGCTGATAAATTAAAAATGGTTTATCAAAATTAGGGTTCAGTTTTTTGACATCATCCTTCAAATCATTTACCTGCAAATGCTGGCAGCCTAAACTCAAAACCGTTACTCCTGCTACATTTGGATGGTCTGCATAAGCAACCAATAATTTACCCAATATTTCCGAATCTTGTCTTATTCCTCCACATCCACCCTGGTGATTCAAAAATTTTACTCCGTCAATATTCTTAAAAATCCTGTTGCCTGTTGGATTGGGTGAAAGCCTAAGGTCAAACTTTTCTAAGTCTGCTTTTTCTTCGTAAGCATTTACCAAATCGTGAGTAAAGGATTTGTATTTATCAGATACTGCATAGCCCAATTCATTTTGAAGCGCTTCACGAATCACATCCATATTCCTGTTCTCACAAAAAACTGTAGGAATAAATATCCAATAGTTGGCTGTTCCTACTCTGCCATCACTCCTATGGTAGCCATTAAAAGTTTTATTAGCAAATTTACCTACGTCAGGTGCATGCCAATGAGGTTTTACGCCTCTGTAAGAATAAGGCTGCGCGGCATGTTTCACATTTTCTACCGAAACACGGCGTCCCTTCTCCACATCCATTTGCGTCTTTCCTACCAATACTCCATACATGAGAATTTCTTCGCCTGCTTTCATGTCATTTTCGAAGAACTTATGTTTCGCAGGAATATTTTCTTTTAATAAATAATCAATACTATTCCAGTGAACTGTATCATTTTTTCGAAGATCAGTTAAAGCGACAATTACATTGTCTTTGGGATGTATTTTTAAAATTTGTGCTTTTTTTTCAGAAGTTATTTCTTCCATAGTTTTGAAAAATTCGTTTTATTTCATTTTTTTACTTACCGCGCCCGCGGTGCTAATCAATCCATATTCAATGCTCAACAATCAATATTCAACTACTCACCATTCACGACTCTATACCCCCTCCATCCATACCATGCCACTACAATAAAACAAATTACAGGGACTGAATAAGAAATAGCAGTGGAATACATTTCGGCTATGTGCCCCATCAAAAAAGGCATTATAGCGCCCCCGACAACGGACATTATTATAAATGAAGATGCTCTTTTCGTATGATGCCCCAAATCTTTTACACCTAATGCAAAAATCGTAGGAAACATGATTGATTCAAAAAAGAAAATGGCCATTAGTGAATAAACTGATATCCAACTTTGATTTGCGATCACCAATGCACAAAGAATAATATTTACCAATGCGAAAAAGAATAATAAAAGATTAGGAGCTATTTTGCGCATCAACGCAGTTCCCGCAAACCGCCCAAGGGTAAACAATAATAAACTAACCGATAAAAGGTAGGCGGCATCAGCGCTGGTGATTGTCTTATTATTCTCTGTACAATAATTAATAAATAAAGCGGCAATGCCTACCTGTGCTGCTACATAAAAGAACTGGGCAATTATAGCGTTGGTAAAATTCTTATGTTTAAATAATGGTTTGGTGATCTGGCTAACATTTGAAACCATTTTATCTTCTTTTATTTCGGGCAAATGGGTTTTCCAGAATAAACCAGCTACCAACAAAACAATAAAACCGATGATGAGATAAACAATTTTTACCGAATCCAATTGTGATTCCACATTGGTGGATTTTCCAAAGAAAACATTCGCCGCGATAATAGGTCCGATAAAAGAACCTACACCATTAAAACTCTGCGCAAGATTCAATCTGAATTCAGATGTTTTAGGATCGCCTAATACTGTAACGTAAGGGTTGGCGGCAGTTTCCAGGAATGCAATTCCTGATGCAAGTATGAACATCGAAAGCAAAAAGAAATTGAAACTCGACATTTGCGCAGAGGGATAAAAAAGAAATGCACCCACCGTATATAAAAGTAAACCTGTAATAATTCCTTTCTTATAACCAAACCGATGCATGAAAATCCCTGCAGGCAAAGCGATTAAAAAATAAGCCCCAAAGTAAGCCATTTGTAAAAGAGTCGAATGCGCCTTATCAATATGTAAAGTCTCCTGAAAATGCTTGTTAAGCACATCAAGCAGCCCATAAGCCAATCCCCAGAGAAGAAATAGTCCCGTCACTAATATTAATGGGAATAAATAACTATTCTTTTGATCATTAGAAGTGATGTGATCAGTAGTAGCTGAAGTAACAGTTGGTAAAGCCATTGGATTTATTTATTAAGATCAAAAATTTTCTCCATTAATATCCATTTCTCACCTGGTTTTGCAGAAGGCAACGCCTGCTGGTATTTCCACATCAGTGCCTCCCATTCCTGCACCTTCTTATTTTCCGCATCCATTTTATTTTTCCCTTCAAAAGAGAAATTTACATTGGTTTCCATTATCATAAAAAGGTGATTTTCCACGCGATAAATTTCCATGCTTTCAATTCCGGCAGATGTAATGCTGTCCGAAATTTCGGGCCATATTTTTTTATGATAATTTTCGTATTCAGCAATCAATTCTTTATCATTTTTTAAATCAAGAGCAAAACAAAATCTATTAACCATAATAACATTTTACGGGTTCATTTCATTATAAAGACCTATTTCGGATAAAGTAGGGTTCAATCTTGACGATTCAATTTGCAATCTCACTTTATTTGTTGATACTTCAGGAAATTGCAATAATCGTTTATAGCCAACGGTAGTTCCTTCTGTAGCTTTCTTCCATTCTTTTCCATCCCAATATTCCAATTGAAATTTTTCAATTCTTTGCCCCACAGAAATATTTTCCTGAAGCATTAATACATTGAAAGAGCTTCTCTTTTTTAGAATACATTCGATGGTTGCCGTGGTATCTTTTCCCCTGGTAGTCCAGTAAGAATCATAATTTCCATCGAAAACTGCATTTGAATTGATTCCATTTTTAGTAATAATCTTTGCGCCTTTGATAAAATTATTTCTAAAAATATCCCTTCTCATTTTCGTCCATTCACGAAGGTTTTTAATATCTGCTTCATTGATCAAACCTTCTTTATCGGGCGGTATGTTCATCAGCAAAACACTGTTTCTACCTACGGAATGAAAGTAAATATCGAGCAATTTTCCAGGAGATTTCACTTTATCATTTTCCTCAGGATGATAAAACCATCCTGGCCTGGTGGATACATCCGTTTCTGCAGGATACCATACCAATCCTTTTGCATGCATTATTTTTTCACGGCTGCCAAGGTCATCGCCGCGCATATCTCCCTGTGGTTTAAATGCAATACTTTTCTGAGAATTTGCCGAGGTAGCCGATTGATCTATATTATCTGCCGGCAATACACTCCATTCTGTTTCGCGGCCATAACCTGTTTCAGTGCCTACCCAGCGCACATCAGGCCCCATGATAGCGATAACTGCCGATGGCTGTAATTTCCTGATCAATTGATACCAGCGATCAAAATCATACACTTGTTTCTTGCCATTCGGTCCTTCACCATTAGCGCCGTCAAACCATATTTCGTCTATGCGTCCATAGTTAGTAAGCAATTCTGTAAGTTGATTCACAAAAAAATCATTGTACGCTTCTGATCCATATAGTGGAGAATTTCTATCCCATGGTGACAAGTAAATCCCAAAACCCATATTTTGTTTTTTGCAAGCATTCGCTACATCCCTTACTACATCTCCTTTTCCATTTTTCCATGGACTGCTTTTTACTGAATGCGCTGTCGTTTTTGTAGGCCATAAACAAAATCCATCATGATGTTTGGCAGTTAAGATCACCTGTTTGAACCCGGCATCTTTGGCAACCTGTACCCATTGATTGGCATCTAATTTTGTTGGGTTAAATATTTTTGGATCCTCTTTTCCGGTTCCCCATTCATTGTTTGTAAAAGTGTTTACACCAAAATGAAAGAAGCAGGTAAGTTCCAACTTTTGCCAGCGTAATTGGCGCGGAGAAGGAACGATGTTTGCGGCTATTTGAATGATACCGGATTCAGAAGTGCCGGGTGGGATTATTGTATAATTCTTTTTCTGTGCATAGCAGGTTGTAGAAATCAAGATAAATAAAAAGAGGAAATACTTCATTTGCAAAAGAAATTTAGATAAATAACATCTAACAGTATTTTATTACAAGTTTAGGTATTTTTTACTTCAAATATAGTATCCTACCGTTAAAAACGATTGCCTAATTTTTAAAAAATATCTCTTAGAAAAAAACATAGCCATCTGCATTTAGCTTGCAGATGGCTATTTTTATTTTATTTCCGGTGAAACATCCTATTGTTTATCCCACCATATTCTGCCTTTAGTATCAAGCGCGTTTATACCATAAGCAGGATCCTTTGCGATCATACTTTGTATAGCAGCATTATAATTAGCTGAATTTGGATTTGAGCCGGAACTTAAATCAAGGCTATTTCTTCTTGGAATCAATAGATTATTACTCCCATCCCATAAATTTTCCAGGTAAGCGATAGTAGATCCATCTCCTATTTTCCCGTTACTTCCTGCCCGTACATCTGTGAACTGTGGATAACCGGTACGTTTCCACATTGCCCATGCTTCATTAGGCTCCATCAAAAAATCTACCCACGATTGAGAATATATGCTTGGCAAACCTAAGTAAGGAAGTGAAGTTGCAAATGTGCCAATTGTAACAGAAGCTGCATTGGGAACATTTGTATTTGTAGAAATTGCTTTATATTGATCGAACGAGGCCTGTACACCTGCATAGAACCAAGCAGATGCAGACTTTCCTAAACCATTTCCGCCCTTTTCTGCAATCTCCGCCATCATAAAGCAAGTTTCGGCATAAGTAAGATAAGGTGTCCACATTTTAATAGTATTTCCATCAACATAGGTTTCATCGTCATGCATATTGCTTTTAGCAGATCTTGAATCAAAACCTCCGAAACCGCCGTTTTTAAGAAAAAGGCGGGTCTGAATTGTTGAAAGAATTCCCAGGGACTGAGAAGAAGACCCTCCGGTGTTAAATGTTAAGGTCTTTACACCACCTGTTAATCCATAACTTGGATCAGCGGATGCCGGAGATGAATGTTTACCCCAATACCGGATTTTATTCTGTGGAAGAGCTAATGCAGCCTGGGCAGTAGCATCACCATGTTGCTGCACATTTGTATATCCTTTATAATTAGTTCCAAAATCGTTTTCACGCACCATAAATTTAATGCGCGGATCATTTGTTGATTTTAAAAACTCCACAAAAGCAAAACCTGCATCATTATTCAATAACAGCGCATTGATATCATCCACATTATTATTCCAACCCTGGGTTTGGTGGTAACCAAATGAACCATCAATCGAAGAAATAATATTGCCATTAAAATTAGTCGCAATATCAGTAAGCACGCTTGCTAAGTTAGCCGGATCACGCTTTTCATAGCGTTGTGCTATTTTGATGCGCAAGGTATTAGCAAAAGATAGCCATTTGGTATAATCTCCACCATAAAAAAGATCCTGAGCGGAAACATCTACCTGATTTTTTGTATTATTTGTCAATAAACCGGCGGCATCTTTTAGTTGCTGGTCAAATACCTTATAAAGTGTATAATCAAAATCGTACGCAGGTAACGGGAATTCTGTAGGTTTAAATGCCTGAGAATAAGGCATTGCCCCAAAGATATCCGCAACCCTCCATGCTTCATAAGTATCA
Source organism: Ginsengibacter sp. (assembly GCA_039922575.1). Taxonomy (GTDB): domain Bacteria; phylum Bacteroidota; class Bacteroidia; order Chitinophagales; family Chitinophagaceae; genus Ginsengibacter. Next base: position 5,902 of record JBDTEK010000135.1, on the reverse strand, counting down.
ACTATGGATGCCATTGCTTTTAAACTCTGATAAGTGGCTTTTTGGGCATCCGGCAAACCATTTATTTTATCTATCAGCCGATGCATGTCCCTGCCAACACTAGTATAATAATCGTTATAATAAGGGAAACCGGGGTTAGGGGATTTTGCTGTAGGCGCTGCAGAAGGGACCCAATAAATTCCTGACAAATCCGTTGGTTGTGAAACATCAGGAACCACATATTGCATATAAGTCATAGTAGTTCTGTATTTCTGTGACGTCTGGTTCCGGCTCGTTAAATTAAAATCGATTGTAGCTCCTGCAAAAAGAAACTCGGGAGCTACATCCGGCAATGAATTGGGATTAGTATTCGTTTCAATCAACTGCTTTTTACACGATTGTGAAAGCATTGCAATTGCCAACAATGCGATGATATATTTTTTAGTTTTTTTCATTTTATTAAATTTAAAAATTACAATGAGATGTTCAGAGAAACTGAATAATTACGATAAAAAGGAACACCACCGGTAATATATGGCCTGTACGGATCATTACTTTGTAGTGATTCAGGATTTTGACCGCCTCCTAAAGTGTTGTACAAATAACCAATATTCCTTGCTGTTAAATTAACCCTTGCCCCTTTTAAATGGATTTTATTGATTAATTTATTCGGAACCCTATATCCCAGGGTTATTTCCCGTAACATGATCCATGAATTTTTACTAACTGCCGGATTATTGTAATTTAAATTAGTACCCCATCCGTACGAATAACTATAATAATATGATGCTTTCCAGGCATCCACCAATCCTTTGTCAAAAGCTTCTTTGAAAGTCATGCCGCTAATATCCACATTAGTATTTCCTGCAGTTGTTCCTTTTTGGCCCTGATCAAAAATAGCATTGGGCACCACACCATCATAAACTGTTTCACCAGAGTAGGAATTTTTCCTTGCTACTCCACCATGTTGTTGATCCCTGTATTTTAAAGCGTCAGCTAAATTACCCTGCCCCATTGCATAGTTATAAGCTTCTGAATACACAAGGCCTCCAAATCTGCCGTCCACCTGAGTAAATAAATTAAAATTCTTATAGCGCAATGTGGCATTGATACCACCTACAAAATTAGGTTCCACATTCCCTAAATTTACTCTTTTCAAATTGTCCGAATAATCGGGGCTCACCCAATTGTAATTTTGAAAATTATAAGTTGAGCCAGTAGGACGGTCTGCTACTACAATTAAAGGAAGGCCTGTTTTAGCATCAAATTTCACTGAAGCCCATGTTTCGGCAGTCAACACCCCAAAGGTGCCTCCTTCGTAAGCATATACATTTGCACCATCATACCCTCCACTCAATTCCCACTCCTTTATACCATTTCCAAAACTTACAATTTTACTATGATTAACTGCTCCATTTACTGCAAAATTCAAATTCCAGTCCTTTGTTTTTAGAGGATTTACATTTACAAGGAATTCAAGCCCCTGGTTTTGAATATTACCCGCGTTAATAAATAATTTACTGAAGCCGGTTTCAAGAACACCCGGAAGGTTTAATAGCTGGTTGAATGTGTTGGTTTTATACCATGCGAAATCCACGTTTATCAATTCATTAAACAATCCAAAATTAGTGCCCAGCTCAATTGATCTTGCTTTCTGAGCTTTTAAATTTGGATTTGGCTTTACATCAGCATTAAACTGGGTAGCATTGCCCACAGCCTGGCCGTTCTGATTATTGAAAGTTCCAGGTATGTAACCACTTCCTGTAGCATAAGGGCCTGCCACGCCTGCATTACCTACGTAGGCCAATGAAGCTCTTAACCTTCCTGAAGATAACCAATCAGGAGCACTGTTTTTCAATTGATCGTGAATATTATAAGAAACGCTTGCAGCCGGATAAAACACTGAGAAATTGTTAGCTCCCGGAACACCAACAGGGTAAGTAAGCGTTGATATCCAATCATTACGTCCGGTTAGTTCCAGATTTATAAAATCTTTATAATTTAAATTTAAAATTGCTCCTAAGCCATAGGTTAATTGAGAAGGTCTATTGAGGTTATAATAAACATTTCCATCCTGATCTTTTATAGAATTTCCTGAATAAAATTGCGATTTGACACTTCCGACAGAATTTCCCAAAAGAAATTGATTAGGAACGCTTAATCCGTTATTTGTTTGAGCAAAATAGCTTTCGCCTTGTTTATTACCATAAATCTCATTCAATAAACGAAGGTCTATACTTAGATTGTCTTTCATTACTTTTTTGACAGCATGCGCCATAAATAGCAAATCATAATCTGTGGTATAGCTTCCACCTGTAGAATAGAAACCACCGGTATTATTGAGGCCATTTCCTTTATCTTTTTCTTCGCTGTAAATTTTATAATAATTGATATTCCCTTTTCCGGATAAATCAAACCATGGCGTTACCTGTGCTTTTAACTGTACATAACCTAATAAAGAATTCTCATGCCTGTACATATTATTCTTGTCCATTCTGGCAAAAGAATTTATGGCGTTATCAAAGTTGCCACCCAAATAATTAATAGTATTATCCGGATTGCGGTAAGTTTTATACCAATCCTGTGAATTTATATTTCTGGGCAGGTAATACGTACTAAAGCCAAGGTTTTGCCCACCAGTATAAAAATATCTTCCTTGTGAAATAAAATTAGTGGCAATTGTATTTGCATAATTAATACCCATCTCAGTGGAGAATATCTTGTTGACATCGCCTCCGACATTTATATCAAATGCATTCCTTCTGAGTTCGTTATTGGGTATCATTCCTTTGGTAAAATTATTTGAATAGGACATGCGATAATGAAACTTATCACCTGCTCCGCTTAATGCAATGTTATTATTGATGTAAGCTCCGTCCTGATAAAAAGTCCTCCAGTTATTCGGTTGTGGCGAATAAGGGACTAATGAATCCGGTTTCCAGATTGCAGGATGCATGCTGCCATCCATTTTTGGCCCCCAACTTCCTAAAGCCGCTACCTGGGTGCCATCAGGAGCAAAAGCACCTTCCCTTGTCCGGGCACTTCCCTGGCCATAAACATTTTGATAAGCTAAAGGGCTTTTATAAATATCCTGCTTCTGATAGGTTGTTGTAAATTCTAATCCAAGGCCGGAATTTGCTTTACCCTTTTTAGTGGTAATTACAATGGCTCCGTTCAATCCCCGTGAACCATAAAGAGCAGTTGCCGCGGCGCCTTTCAATACGGTTATAGATTCGTAGTCATCGGGGTTTAGGTTCTTTAACTGGGAACCCGGGTCTGTATTATCCGCATCAGATTGATTATTGGTCAAAACATTTCCATCAATTACAAAAATGGGTTGGTTATTTGCTTGTCCTGGTGTATTTCCCAAAACCTTTGCGCCCCTTATTTGAATGGATGGAGATGATTGCACACCGTTTGCAGTCATTACATTAATATTTACACCAGCCACTTTCCCCTGTAAGGCATCTATTGGGTTTACAGTATTGGTACGCGCAATTTCATCTCCTTTTATGGTAGTAATTGCGTAACCCAGTTTTTTATCATCTTTCTTAATACCCAGTGCTGTAATTACTACTTCTCCAAGGCTTGCAGCATTAGTTTCCAAGGTAACCATAAGCGAAGCGTTTTGGCCCACCGTAATTTGCCTTGGTTTATAATCCACAGCGCTAAACTCCAAAATAGCATTAGGTCCTTTAACGCTAACACTAAAACGGCCATTCTCATCAGTAATGCCACCTGATTTGGTACCTTTAATCTGATAAGAAGCATTAGCTATTGGGGCCCCATCCGTGTTTTTTACGGTTCCTGTTACTTGTCTTTCCTGTGCAGAAACAAGTGCTACACAAAAAAACATAGAAAGAAACAGTAGCAACCGCTTTGATTTTTGTTTCATTACATTTTAATTTTAATTTTTAAATATTTAAGAGACCGGTCAGGAAATCATCAGTATTTTTTTACGGATGAATATTTTTAGTGAAAAAACATTTTTAATTACCGGCAGGCACCGGCTCATCTACCAACTTTTTATCATAATTTTCAACTACCAAAGCTGCCGCACCAATCAATTCTGCACTATTGCCAAAAGAAGAAATAATTATATCGGTGTACGCCGCAAGCCTTGGAATACAATATTTATTTACAGCTTGGTGTATCGGCGCCAATAATACATTTCCGGCCAGTGCAGCCCTTCCGCTTATAACTACCAGTTCAGGATTGAGAATGTGAATCAATATCGCAATTCCGCGCCCGATGTTATATGCCGTTTCTGATAACAATTCTACGGAAAGCTGATCTCCTTTTAATGCTGCATTGATTATTATAGCAGAGGCTTCTTCAAAATCATCAGGAAGCTCCTCTATAATTGAAACTCTACCTTTATTTAATTCATCCTTCACCTTTTCGAGAACTACCAGCATAGAAGCCTCTGTTTCGAGACAACCACTTTTTCCGCAACTGCACAACTTGTTATTCTCATATAATGGAATATGACTGAATTCGCCTGCAAAACCATTATTTCCCCTGAATAATTTTCCATTCACGATCATTCCTAACCCTACTCCCCAGCCTAAATTGATTACCATTACATTTTTCCTTTCGCGGGCTTCTCCTAACTTCAATTCTGTAAGGGCTATCAAACTGGAATCATTGTCCAAAAGTACCGGTACATTAATGACCTTTTCTATGTATTCGGAAATGCTGCCACCTTTATTATCCATAAAGGAATAATTAACCCCTTTTTCCGCATCCACAAAACCCGGCATTCCAATTCCAACACCAATTATCTTCTCCTTTTCAACTCCTGATTGTTCAATAAATTCAGAAATATATTTTGTCAGAATGGAAAGTGCCTTTTGATTATGAGGAAGAATTAAATTGTATTTTTTCAATGAACTAATCTCACTATTTTGCAAGTCAATTATTGCTATTCTTGTCACCAACTGGTCCATCGCAACAGAAATCACATACATTTTCTTTTCTACCAAAGAATACATCATGGGCCGCCTGCCACCTGTAGATGATGCATATCCTCTCTCTCTCAATATTCCATCTTGTACCAATTCAACTAAAATTCTTGTTGTTAATGGTAAACTTTTCTCTATTCCCACACTTATGTCCTGCGCTGATAATACCTTTCCAAAACATAATTCTTTTATAATTTTTCGCTTGTAAACCTGTGTTTTATTAACCATTTGTTAATTAATAATTTATCAAACTTACTAAAACTTTCTAATAAAATTAATTAGTTTATATTTTATTTTGATTTTAACACGAACTTATTAAAATAAACAACTCCGTAGTATAAGGCAATTAAAAGTTTAAATTCGCTGCTTGTAAAAAAAAAATTTATGCCCAAAATAATATTTTTAAAAAAGGTCAAAAAAAATCGATAAATATTAGATGTAACTTCAGAATTTATCCGATTATTCATGAAATTGAAAAAAGCAATGAGAAAAGAATCACTTCGATTTTTTCATCAGTAGCTAGTTCTGTCTTGCAAAGCCTTCGTACTTCAATATTTACTCCCCAAACCTGCAAGGAACGGCAGATTTTGTAACTACCGATTTTAATCGGTAGCGCATTCTCAACGGAATAAATTCCGTTGTTACAATATCGACCGTACCTACGGTACTTAAAGAAGAACAATCCGCTTCAATTTTTCATTGGGAAATGAGTTCGGTGATGAAGAAATAATTAATTGAATGCCTGTTTTCTCCAGCATTGCAATACTTTATAAAGAATAGTTTGCATAGTAATTTTAAGTATTTAACGCATCTCTTATTGAATGATTAATTAAGTTTGGGTTTCAGGACTTGATTCGATTTTCATACAACTCCAATCCCTCCTGACTTCAATATTTGTTCTCCCAATCCCGCAGAGACGAACGATTTTGAAACAACCGATTTAAATCAATAGCACATCC
>JBDTEK010000134.1:0-7959 GCA_039922575.1 Ginsengibacter sp. | reverse complement strand
CAAAGTTCACTCTATGTGGGCGAAGCGCCTGATTGTGCAATTGTAGTTACGAACTAAAATGAAATTAAATCAACGCTTTTAATCCGGCACAATCTCTTGCACTGCTATAAAACCTCGTGTTGAACAGGAATAAATATTGCAACATCAGGTTTTAAACGTTTGGTGTTGTTTTGTAAATGCTTGTATAAAATAATTTAATTGAACTTTCATGATCATGAATAATTGTACAAAATGGTGGATTACCTTATTTTTTTCTTTTTATTTGGGGCTACTTTCAATAGCGAGTGCTCAAACAAAAAATAATACAACAGCAACATCGGAAACTGCTGACAATACAAAAGAGAAGGATCAATTGGAATTTTCACATCCGTTAGTAACGGAATCTATCAGTCCTGATACCAAGATTCGGTTCACTTATCTGAATTCAAAGATTAATAGCCTTATTACTTCGAAAACTAATGTGCTTGAATTGGAGTATGCGCCTGTGCCAGGTTTCAGTATTCATCTGGACGTTCCTTACAGTACCTTAAAACAAAGAGGAACCTCTTCATTCTCTAATCTCGATAATATAGAGCTTACTTTTAAATTTGCCAATTTTGCCTTTGCCCGGCATAATGTGTTACTTGGTTATGGAATTGGTTTCGGACTTCCGACGGGCAATGACAACAAGGGGATCGGTAGTAATCATATCCTTAATATAGAGCCTTTTTTAAATGGCGGATATATGTGGCGAAAATGGGAATGGACGGCTTATTTTACTTTTAGTGTGCCCACCTACCAGAGGGAAAACGAAAGTATTCAATCAAGCCTTCAATCGCGTGTAACTGCTTTATATCACCTCAACAACTATTGGCAACTCGTTAGCGAATTTGGAAATGAAAGAGACATTAGCCGTCCATCTAATCAAAATAATAATTATGATTTGCTGGAGGGATTCAAATATTTCCCCTTCGGCCACAAGCCATGGATAATCGGTGCTGCTGTCAGGGAGCCAATAGGTACAAACTCAGATTTAAACTTTCAATGGTTATTGACACTTTTTTATCATTTTAAAGATTGAATACACACATAATTCAAAAGTTCAATTTTTTAAGTAAAAATTATGTCATCAAGGCTTTGCATTTATTGCGGAAAAAAGGATGAGCCATTTGTATTTCCATGATATTATAATCTATCATCTGCCATCAAATGTATTTCAATATTATCCTGGCAACTTCACCGGTATCACCGTCAAAATGATGACCGCCGGGTATCACCTCGGAAGTATATTTTTGATAGGTAATTTTTTTTAGATTAAGATCCTGATCGTCTCCTCCACTTAAAATAATTAATTTACCATCAGTTATTTTATTGATTTCAGAAATAACATCCATACTTCTTTTTTTTGAACTGCTAAACATATCTGAAAAATGAATTTCAAAATCCGTACTTCCCGAGGAACCCATAATTACTGAAACCAACACCTTATCATGTATGTATTTTGATACCCGGTTTAAAATAAAAGGTAATACATCAGCGCCAAAAGAATACCCGATAAATGCGATTTGCTGATTTTGCCTTCCGGCAATTTTTTTATTTAGATAATTATCTATGTCAATTGCAGTTTGCACAGGTGTCTTTTTATCCCAAAAATATGATTTTGCATTTAAGGCAACCACATCAAAACCTTTGTCATTAAGCGACTGGCAAAGGCTGGTTGAAAATTTATTAAACCCACCATCACCGCTGATATAAAAGATCAAAGGTTTGTTGTGAGCACTTGCAGTCCATTCTTTAACAGGAAAATTTTGTGTAAACCCAAACGATATAGAAATTGAAAAAATGGAAAGTAGCAAAAAATATTTCATATTAATTTATTGAGGCTGCATTACTTTATTTAATGCCGCAGGTATTTGAATAAGGTCGTAGTCGTTTTCGTATATGAGGAATTTATCTTCCCAAATAGTTGCATATTTTTCTTTAAAATCGCGTAATCCCTGGAAATGCCTGAAACGTTTAAATCTTTCTCCGGCGTATTTTATAATTTGCTCTGCCGCGCTTTCCGGCTGGTCAATACCGGTCATTGGTACCAGTCCCAGATTAATATATTGTAACCCTTTTTCATTTGCATATTCAATCAGCTTAATGATGAGCGCGTCTGTGCATCCACCGGGAGCATCAACTGTTTTTCTAATAAGATCATACGTGCATTCGTCAGGGGAATAATCGGGAATGATATTCAAAAATGCGACTACTTTTTCTTCAGCATCAACCGTTATAATCACATCCTGGTGAATCATTTCCTTTTCATCAAACATGCCTTGTGAGAAAACCTGTTCTTCTTTATCAAACTCACGAAGCCATTCATCAGATACATTTTTTAATTGAAAAATAAAGTTTTCATCATGCGGCGCTTTCTGAATTCTACTTGCAAATCCCTTTTTCTGAAGACTGTTTAATGAGTTGCGGAGTGGCTTTTTATCTTTCCCTTCCATCTTAAAGTTCTTTGCATCTAAAATTGCTTCCTGACCAATGATCATTTTTTGTTTTCTTAATTGATCAAACCATAAAATGCTATTTGCATCAACGCGGTAAAATGCAATTCTTAATCCCATTTTTTTGCATTGACTATAAAATTCTGATAATACTTCTATCTTATTTTCTTCGGCACACACAGGTTCTTCCAGTACGATAGCAAAACCGTTGGCAATGCGGTAGGAAACAAAAGCATCGTGCAAATCGGAAAAAAAAAGTAGTTTATCGTTTGATATCTTAAAAAAATCAATTGAGGAATTTCCGTATTGAGATAATAAAAATTTCGCTCTTTCACGGCCCGTTTCATTTCCGGATTCTATTTTTAGATAAGGCTTAATAAGAGTGAAGAAAAGGAAGCCCCAACTCAAAAATCCTAACAAGTGAATGATCCAGATAAGCTGGTGGCCAAAAGGTGTAAGAGGTTGCAAATCATTATAGCCGCCTAATAAAAAAAATTGCATGGAATAAAGCAACGATTGTTTCCATGTAAAATCAATTCCAAAATGTCTTATATTAATAAAATAAAAGCTTACATATCCAAAAATTAATACCGATACAAAAACGATCACTACTGATAATAAACCAACACGTATCCACTTAACACTGCTACGAATTCTGTATTGACTTCGGCTTGCCAGTAAAAACAAAATAATGATTGCGGCAAAAGTGGCTTCTTCATAATCAAGCGCTTTTGTAAGATTTCCAACAAGTGATAATATAGAAAGTAAAAGTGCCAAACGCCAGGCGTTTTTTAATCCTTTAAACATGAATGCTGAAGTGATCAGCAATGCTAAACCTATAAATAATACTAATGCGTTGGAGGCATTAATAGCATCTAAAGGAAGAAACTGCCGTATTAATTTCAACCTTGGATGCAAAGGAGGAGTTACCACAGAAATAATATTAATTATTCCCAGGATGAATATCAGCAATGCCGGCGCTATCCTGATAAATAATTTTCTTCCTCTCCATGCAAAAGCCAAAATACCAAAAATCATGGGTAACCAAAATTCAAAAACGCGGTACAATATAGTAATAGATAAAGCCTCGATGGTGGAATATCCGTACATTTCTAAAATATATACCAATGAAATTTCTACTGCTCCTAAGCCCCGCAAAAATGGCGAGGAAACCATTAATAATACTGAAACCATATAGGCAATGGCGGCAGCGGTGATGGATGGAGGAAGCCCCAACGCCAGCATTGCAATATAAATGTGAATCATTCCCGTTAGTTCTACTCCGGTTGAAAATGCTATCGTTCCGGCATATTTTCTATTGTTTACATTAGCGGCAAAAAGTTGGTCAATAATAGGAGCCGCACGGGGAATTTTTTTTTCAATATAACTGTACAATCTTCCTTTCCTGTTAAGAGATTTTGCTATCCAAATGATAGCTACCAATATAAATACGATCAACGCAAGGCCAATCCAGGCACTTTGCAAATGCTTGTTGGTGGTAAACGCGAATAAGATAACTACAGGCAAACCAACCAGGAAAACGGTGGACAAGCCGGCAAAACCATATAGACCGCTTGCCTGATGTATTTGCGTTTTATTAAATCCTCTTTTTCTTAATTGGGAAGGTGTATAAGCCAATGAACTTACCCCGCCTGCAGGTAAAAAAATACTTAAAAAATTTCTTTTTAAAAAGAGCTCGATAGCGTCAATCCATTTTAATGACAGACCTATAGAAAAGAAACTTGTTACGTACATGCCACTTTGCAAAATAATATATAGCAGCGTTATGGCCAGGCCACTCATAAGCCAAAAGGGATTCGCATTTTCAATGTTCGGAATTATTTGAAGTAGTTCCTTTCGTTCGCTTCTGAAAAAAACGAATGCCAGCAATATCATTAACGTTGCAAGTATTTCCCGCCAATATAGTTTTGGAGAAAATGATTGTAATTTTTTATATAGAGGTGGAAAATTCAGAGGTTATTAATTTTTCATGCAAAGATAAGCAAGACTAAATTTTCAGATGCTATACTTAACTAAAAGGTTCAATTCAAATGTCGCTTCTTATTAAAGGTTGCCAACCTAGGAAAAGGAGTTTGTAAATGCAGGAATGAAGTCTTTAAGGTTGGCAACCTTTGCGACATTTTTATATGCACTATTATCAACAAATTTATTATCACCTGCTTAGCGTATGCTCTTTGTTGCACTTCAGTGCGGAGAATTTTAAATTGAACGGTAAGTGAGATTTTTCTTTCTTTTAATTTTCGGTTACATTTAATCAATTTTTTTAACCGGTTTTAACAGCTTAGGACAAACCAAATTAGAATCGGTCACTCCTTACTCCATATGACCTTATTAATCTACTTCTTCCACGAACAATTATAGCAATAAATGAAAATGCATCTTACTTAAATCTTTCAAGTATTTTTAATGATCATTTTTTAAAACTAATTCAGCAGCAAATACAGCCAACCTTAGTAGAAACCATGATTTGTATTACATTCCACCTTATTAGTTTATTTTAAATCATCTATAAAATATAATGTATGAAAATTGAATATAACAATTTGTACACTCATTTTATTTTTCCAACATTACATCGGACACCTGTAATCGTTGAGAAATATAGAAAGAATTGAAAAATATATTAGCGGAATAGTCAATAATAATGAATCTCAATTATAAGCGATCTCTGGTAACCCCGAACATGAAATTTATCAAATTTTACCAAAAAACTTTGGAAAAAATAAGGCAATAAGGTTGAATTTTTTTGAAGAAACATTGCTACTAAGGTTAAAGCAGGTGTTTCGATCATTAGAAAGAAATTTGTTGACCAATTAAATTGATATCAAACTCCTGGTGTATGTCGCTTTTGTTGCGCGTCATTGCAAAGAATTTTGATTTGCACCCTAACTAAATGGGCGAATTTCGGATATGCCAAAAGTGTCGGAAATGTTAATAAATTCATTCAGACTTAAAAATATTTTTTTAGCTTGATGCCATTTGATGCGGAATAATAATTTAAATAGATGAAAAGCTGAACGAAGTTAAATTTAAGGCACATAATTTGGGCGATAAATTGAAACTATTTTAACTATTTTAAATTTATTTTTATGCAGAACAAACCATTCCCTCATAATGAAAGTATTCGTGTAGTTCCATTACACCAGCCACCCGTTCAACAATTTAAGGGGGAAGCTCTTTTAAAGAAAAAGAAAAAGAAAGCCGCGAAAACACAACTTACTTACAGAGGTGGCCCATTGCTGGCGAATGTAGAAGTTTTTACTATTTTTTGGGGAGCAGGGTGGGAAGCAGGGTTGAAAGATTTATCATCAAATATCAATCAATTTTTCAAAGATATACTTCAAAGTAGTTTGATGGATCAATTGAGTGAATACAGCGAACCTAAATTCAATATTGGTAAAGGCTCTTTAAAGGGTTCGATTACGACTACTGATAATGAGCCTACTCAAAGCGTTACTGACACTGCAATTCAGAGCCAGTTGTTGAATTGGATTCAATCTAATAAATCATTTCCCCAACCTGATGCCAATTCGCTTTATTTTATTTATCTCGATGATGGGGTTTCGGTATCATTAGGCGGCAGCAGTTCCTGCAGTTCATTTTGTGGATACCATAACAATGCAGACAGCAAGACTTTTTATGCTGTAATGCCTTATCCCGGATGTTCAGGCTGTGCTTCCAACTTATCTGTAATTGATGCGCTTACAGGTACGAGTAGTCATGAGCTTTGTGAAGCCATAACCGATCCAATTCCCGGTAGCGGATGGTACGACGATCATTATGGTGAAATAGGTGATATCTGCGCCTGGAAATTTAAAAAATTAGCGAAACATAATGTGCAGCTTGAATGGAGTAATAAAGCAAATAAGTGCGTGTAAAATATTCCTCTATCTAAATGCCCATTACATCAATCAATAGTAGGAAATAAACAAAAGATTTATCCACTTTAAATATCTGCATATTCTGCCCCATTTTCTTTCTTCGCGAATAGATCCTTTACCGGTTGAGGTATGTATTTTTCGTAAATCTTTCTTCCTTTTTCTTTAATACTTCCGGCAAGATCATGTTTTTGTTCGGGCGACATTTTAGAATATTTATAATAGGCGAAAGCGGCCAGACCGGCCAGCAGCAGTGGTGCAGATGATTTTTTATTTTGTGACATAAAAGAGATTTGATGGTGAATAATTTATTATTAGCTTAGTAAATACCGTACCAAAGTTTGAATAGATTGGTTAATATTTTTTAATTTTCAATTTTTCGAAAAAATTATCTTCATTTAATTCTTTTACTTCGCCAGTATTGAGATTTTCTAAAGTGAGATCTTCAATGCTGATACGTATCAAACGCTTGCACCGGTGATGTATAGCACCTGTCATTTTCCGTACCTGGTGGTACTTTCCTTCAAACAGTGTAATTAACAACCAGGTATGTGGTCCATATTGTGTGGTGGTTTTAATTAAAGGATATATATTTTCGGGATTTTTTATCTCTTGAACTTCGCAAGGAGGTGTAACGTATAGTCCGCCGCCCTTTATACGGATAGGAATTCCGGTTCTTAGTTTCTTCAGGCTTTCTTCACTTACCACATTATTTACCTGCACCAGGTAAACTCTTTTATGAGCAGTATCACTTGAAAATAGTAACCTCGTGACTTTTTTGTTAGTAGATAAAATCAATAATCCTTCAGAATTATTATCGAGCCTGCCAATGGCATGAATTCCTTCAGGAAAATGATAATTGAGATCGCCAAGTAAGCCAACTTTGTGCGGGCTTACAAATTGCGATACCATATTATATGGTTTGTTTATGATAAAATAACGGTGTAAAGGCGAAATTGTGTTTGATCTCATTTGGTTTTACATGAATGCAAAAGTCTTAAAAGAGATTTACTTTTGTTTAAAAACCATTAAAAACTTTTTATGGTAAGAATGGGCGAATATAACTTGTTAAAAGTGATCAAGGAAAAACAGATGGGTGTTTTCTTGGATGATGGGGAAATAGGAATTTTATTACCAAAAAGATTTGTTCCTCCGGGAACGAAAATAGGAGACGAGTTAAATGTTTTTTTATATCATGATGGCGAAGACAGGCCAATTGCTACCACACAAGAACCCTATGGCATTTTAGGAGATATAGTTAAATTAAAAGCGGTAAATGTTACCAGCCAGGGAGCCTTTCTGGATTGGGGGTTAATGAAAGACCTCTTTATTCCTAAATCGAAAATTAAAAACTTCATGGTGCCGAATGGAGAGTATTTGGTAAAAATTGTTTTGGATGAACAAACTGGCAGGCTTGCTGCGACAGAAAAATTAGAACCCTATTTATCAAATGAATCGCTCTCCGTAAAAGAGAAAGAGGAAGTAAAATTATTGGTATATCGCAAAACGGATATCGGTTACGAAGTAATCATCAACAACATTCATAAGGGTATTTTACACAATAATGAAATCTATCGTAATATTGA
>JBDTEK010000133.1:0-6820 GCA_039922575.1 Ginsengibacter sp. | reverse complement strand
GGCTTACACTTCCATGATCAATATATTGCCTTGTATTGTCAGAAAGAAACCTGGCAGCATGGGCGTAATCATTTGCAGTAAGGGTATCCTGGGCAAACAGGCAATTAGAAAATACAAATACGAAAATGGTAAGAAAGATGGATTTCATGGTGTTCTATAATTTATAAAAAAAGTGTTGCAAAGAAACAGGTATTTGATAGCAAATCGAACTTTAAAATAGTCCGGTTAGTTTATTAAAAAGGTTAGATGGTAGTATAAACTTTTGCCAATGTGCTTCCGATCTCAAATAAATAATAGAACCACAGAAAGACGACTTTTCAACAAAAATCAGGGCATTTGAAAATGAATGCAGATAGATATAAGAAATTTCAATATGTCTCTAAAATATATTAATGAAAATGAGATAATTGATATTGAAGATAAAAAAGAAATTTACTTTTTTCTACTTTAATACCCCTTTACCAATGTTTCTAATGGGATGTTTAAATGTTGGTTTAGTTTCCGGATCATACTTAGGTTCAGCTTCCGGTTTTTATTAAAAACATCGGTAAGGCGGCTTTTAAATCCAAGTATAGCCGCCAGATCGCTGTTAGATAGCCCTTGTTCTTTCATTCTGTATTTAATCGCTTCCAGTGGGCTTGAAGCTTCTATCACAAAATGTTTATCCTCATAAGCCTTAACCAGCAGAGACAATATATCAGCTTCATCACTTTCGGAAGTGCCTGCTTTTGCCTGAAAAATCTCTTCAAAACGTACAAGGGCCTTGAAGTAATCTTTTTTTGTCTTTATAATTTTCAGTTGCATAATGCTACTTTTTTATTTTTTTGGCTTAAAGGAATCCACAGTTGCCGCATCTGTCTTATCATACCGGGCATGTGTTCCAATAAATTTGATAAAGCCTGTGCAAATGGTATATTTATCGTATCTGCCGTCATATAAGTCCAATCGTTTTTGAATGAATAATTGCTTCAGAACTATGTTCAAAGTAACAGCAATCTACTCCTGACTTTTCCATTTCATCAATTATTAATCTAACTTTATTGAAATTAGGTTCATGAATTTTGCGTATATAAACAGCAATTATTTTTTCGGGAAAATGAGTAACAACTGACAAATAAATTTCGGGGTCTTGTTGAGAATCATCGCCCATTAAAACAAATTTCAAATTTGAATAAGACTCAATAACACGAACAATTCGCGTCAATTTTGTAGAATGATTATTTTGCCCCGATCTCCAAAAATCTTTAAGCCGTTTCATTTGTCCTAAAAGAAAAATTCCTTTAGGTAATTTATTAAAACGGGCAAATTCAACCACAAAATTATAAAGGTTCCATTCACTGCTGGAAACATAGAAAAAGGGATTACTATTATTACCTTCCCGGCCAAAACAGGCTAGTTGATTGTAATGATGAATTACTCCTTCAAAAGCCCTTCTTGTTCGCCCGTTCTTTGTAAATAAAACATATAAACGCCTTCGCATTTTGGAGGAATGAGAAATAAGAAAAGTGTCATCAATATCTGAAATAAACGCGTGCTGTGATTCTGACGGTATAAAAATACTTCCATGGCCGGTAATATCATTTTGCAAATTATCATTGCTCTCAATATGTACGGAAATACTTTGCCATCCGGCCTTTGGGGCTTTATCCGGAAAAACCTCAAACCTAAAAAAACCATCAAATTCCGTTTTAGTTTCAAAAACTTCTGATTCCCACTTTAAAAAAACTTTAGTATTTGAAATGGGAACCACCATGAACAACCTGACTATTGAAAACAAATTTGTGATCCAGTTTTTTCGATAAGTTTTCCTGGGCATCGGGCTTATTTTCAAAACGTGTCCAATCACAAAAAATTTTTCATGATTCCCATATCCATTGTAAACCTTAATAATGGGATAGTCGTACAGCCGGAACAAAAAAAATATTTTGTGTTTTATCTTTTTAAACAAAGAAATCTTCCTTACTTTATATGCTGAATTTATTTTTTCCATACCTCATTACAAAGATAGAATGGCGACACCTTCTTCCTTAAATATATTATTTATACTGAATCCTGTTTCCGGAGGAAAGAAAAAAATAAATTGGGAACCTGTTATACGTGATTATTTTAGCCAACTTCCGCATAAAATCAATTTTTTTATTTTAACTGGTAAAGAGAAAGATTCAGACTCCATTCAATCCATTATCAAAAAGCTGGAGGCACATCGCGTGGTGGCTGTGGGGGGCGATGGCACCATTTCGCTTGTTGGCAAGCTATTATTAAATACAGGTATTCCCCTTGGGATTTTGCGCGGAGGTTCTGCAAATGGAATGGCGGAAGAATTAAAAATTCCGGCAAACACAACAGCCGCTCTGGATATTATTGTTTCAGGAAGAATTAAAAGTAGCGATGCAATACGGATCAATGATAGTGATATATGCTTTCACCTCTCAGATATCGGTCTTAATGCTCAATTGATAAAATATTTTGATGAAAGCCGATTTCGGGGAATGTGGAATTATGCCCGTATGATGGTAAAGGTTTTAATAAATGGAAGATTATTGCGCTTGCATTTGAAAGCAGATAATTTAGATACCACCATATCGGCTTATATGGTAGTGATTGCCAATGCAAGCAAATACGGCTCAGGGGCTGTAATCAATCCGGATACAAGTATTTCTGATGGAAAATTTGAGTTGGTAGTTGTGAGAAAAATATCCCTTTCAGAATTTATTAAATTATTTTGGAGTTACCAATCATTTAATCCATCCAAAGTGGAAATATTCCAAACAACAAAAGCACAAATTATTTCCAGAAGAAAAACCTCTTTTCAGATAGATGGCGAATACAAAGGGAAAATAACAAAAGTGGATGCAGAAATATTTCCTTCTGCAATCAATTTTTTGGTGAAATAAGACTATTATAAAATACATTAACTCCCTTAGCAGGTATGTAATCACTACAGAGCTAAATTATTTTAGGATATTGTTTCCGCGGATAAGTCACTCCTTCAATCATGAAAGATTAAATTTTTAACGTATTCTCACAAAACACAATATCACTTCACCGGTATGCATTGAAAGCAGGGAAATTCAATGATTTTTCAGCTTTATTGTCAACTGAATCAATTGGGTACTATGGCGAATATTTGTAATTTTGGTTTCTGACAAAAACTTTAGTACATGAAAATAATAATTTCCATATTATTGGTTTTTGGCTTTGCAAAAATTTCATGCTCCCAGGATTCCATTTCCCCTAAAGAATTACAAAAGAAATTTTTTAATAATGGAAAATTAAAAGCGAACTCAACAAGTGAAATCGCCGAATATGTAAAATCGAATTTTGATAAAGAAGAAGATAAAGTACGTGCTGCTTACTCCTGGGTAATTACTAATATCAGTTACGATACTGACAGTGCCAGAATTATTAATGCTGGTATTGATCCTGACGCAAAAATCACGGTAGCCTTCAAAAGGAGGAAAGGTGTTTGTGAAAATTTTGCTGCAATATTCAATGATATTTGCGTGAGATCAGGCATTACTTCTTTTGTAATAGATGGCTATACTAAGCAGGGAGGCAGGGTGGATAAAATAGCACACAGCTGGTGTGCAGCGTCTATTGATAATAAATGGTACTTATTTGATCCCACGTGGGATGCAGGAAGCAGGGAAAATTTCAAATTTTTTATGGTGCCTCCGGAGGAATTCATTGAATCACACATGCCATTTGATCCTCTTTGGCAATTGTTGAACCATCCAATAAGCCACGAACAATTTTATACTGGTAATTATTTTGCAAATAACAAAATATCTTCTCTTAATTTTTCTGATTCTGTAGCAGCTTATATTCAAATGGACAGCTTACAAAGGCTTCAATCTACAGAATATAGAATTCAAAAATTTGGCTTGTATAATTCCCGTATAAATGAAAATTATGCCGTTGTGAAAATGAATATAGAAATAGCTAACCAGGATAAAGAACTGGAATCATATAATTCAGCTATAGAAAGTCTAAATGATGCTACTACGATCTTAAATAATTTTATAGAATACCGTAATAATAAATTTATTCCTGAAAAACCAGACGGGCAGATGGCTATAATGCTCGACAACATTGACAATAAAATAATTGTTGCACTAAAAAAATTAAATGAAGTTGATCAGTCTCAGGCCAGGCTCGTTTTAGGTACCCAACCCGCGCGGGAGAAACTTGATATTTTATCGAAAAAGATTGAGGATCAAAAAAGATTTTTAAAACTTTTTCTGACAACCGCAAAAAATGAAAGGAATTCAGTATTTTATTAATTCACAGAAACAATTAGGCGGACAAAAATTTGGTATTATCTGCACTTCCACAACACATCCACAAAATATTTGTTCTCATCAAAAAAATAGTTTACCGGCGAAAAGCCACATTCTAAAGCAATTTTATCTATTTGAGCTAAAGAATATTTTTGAGAGATTTCCATAAAAATGGTTTCATCTTTTTTAAAATGGATTAAGGTCTCTCCAATAGTAACCTCCTGGTCTGTTACTGATACCAGGAAACTTTTGCAGGCACCACTATCGGGGTCATAAGTAGCGTAATGCTCAAAAGCGTTTATATTAAAATCTGCATTTAATTCTCTATTTATACGGCGTAATAAATTCAAATTAAAATTAGTCGTAAACCCTTCTTTATCATTATAAGCGGCTAAAATTTTATCCGGGTTCTTCTTCAGATCAAATCCAATTAAAATCAAATCATCTTTTGAAAGTAAGCCATTCAGGTTTTTGCAGAATTCAGGCATCTCATAAAATTTGAAATTGCCAATATTAGCACCAAGAAATAGAATTAGTTTTTTATTTTTTGAAAAAGCATATGATTCAGAAAGCATTTGAAGATATTCACCATTCAATCCATGAATAGTAAGATGGGGAAACTGAATGGCCAGTTTATCATTTAATAACTCAATTATATTCCGTGAAATATCTATTGGAAAATAAGTAGCAACTGCATTTCTATTCAATAATTCTTTTAATAAATGTGATGATTTAACAGCATCTCCGGGGCCAAACTCAATTACATCAAGATGTGCAGTATTCCCTAAAACTGAATCAGCAATCTCCGCTTTTTTTTCAACGAAAATTTCCATTTCACAATTAGTAAGATAATATTCGTCTGATGACATTATTTTTTGAAATAATTCATCACCTCTCTTATCATAAAAATATTTGGAATCTAAATATTTTTGTGTCGCCTGCAATCCTTTCAGCACATCCCGTAAAAATTGGTTCATTGATGTTTTTTATTTGGCTAACCGGATACCAGTGTATTGCCAGCGCAGGTTGGGTTGAAAAAAATTGCGGTAAGTAATTCTGCTATGTTCCGGAGAAGTAACTTCAGAAGCGCCTCTCAATACTTTTTGGTTTACCATAAATTTACCATTGTATTCTCCAATAGCGCCAGGTGCTTTTAAAAATCCAGGATAGGGAAGATAAGAGCTTTCTGTCCATTCCCATCTCTTTCCCCAGTCAAAATCCGGAGCGGCGATTTCCCATTCAAATTCGGTTGGCAAACGCATTTCTTTCCATGAGGCAAAAGCCGCAGCTTCATAGTAACTGATATGGTTTACGGGTTCATTCAAATCAACTAACTTCAAACCGCTCAATGTGTAATTGTGCCATTCATTATTAATAAGGTGCCAATAAAATGGTGATATAATCTTGTTTAATTTCACCCATTCCCATCCATCGGCATGCCAGAAATTAAAGTTTTTATACCCGCCGGAATTAATGAATTCAATGAACTCCCCATTAGTAACTAAATTCTTTGAAATTTCGAAATCAACCAGGTATACTTTATGTCTTTCTAATTCATTATCAAAGCAAAATCCATTACCGTGATAGCCAATTTCGTAAATACCTTTTCCAATTTCTACAAATTGACCGGCTTTTGCTTTAAAGCTTTTCCCCTCTATTTCGACTGATTTTTTATAAGGAGGAAATAAAGGATTATTTCCCAGGATATATTTGATATCAGTCATCAAAAGTTCCTGATGTTGCTGCTCATGATTAAATCCAAGTACCAGTATTTCTTCGATTTCTTTTAATATCGGTTTTTGTAAAAAGCGCTCCATAATTTCATCCACATACTTCCTGTATTTATAAATATCTTCTACTGTAGGGCGGCTTAAATTTCCCCTGTCGGTGCGTATAACCCTTGCACCTACGGTTTCATAATAACTATTAAAAACATAATTGTATTCAGGATCAAATTCTACATAATCTTTCACAAAATTCTTTAAGATAAAGGTTTCAAAAAACCAGGTAGTATGGCCGATATGCCATTTCGGTGGGCTCACATCTGCAATAGGTTGCACCACGTAATCTTCCGTTTTTAATGGAGCGCAAATACCTTCAGTGTATTTGCGAATGGCCTGATATTTTTTTTAATAAATTCATTTAAAATATTTTTCGAATACAAATTCTGAGCATGAATTTTAGGCACTAATTAAACGAATTGAAACTAACAATAAAACATTCCAGCTATGTAACAATTCAACAATAAAACGGATACCTAACTCATTCTTCTATTCCATTTTCATCCGCAATCTTATTTTTTCCGGCAATCATCTTGTTCACTTCAGCAATTTCAACAGGGGAAAAATACCGCCATTTTCCTTTGGCCAATCCTTTCAAAGTAATATTCATGATCCTTACTCTTATCAACGAAGTTACTTTATAACCTAGCGCCGCGCACATTCTTCTTATTTGTCTATTGAGTCCCTGGGTAAGTATGATCCTGAATTGTTTTGGTGATTCTTGTTTCACAAAACATTTTTTTGTTACTGTGTCTAATA
>JBDTEK010000132.1:0-7222 GCA_039922575.1 Ginsengibacter sp. | reverse complement strand
CTGAAAAAAAAGATTGTTCAAAATTTACAACCATTTTTTCGATTGAATAAAAAACAGCCTTCCTGAGCAGAAATCAATTTATTGGAACTTACCGTATTAGTACTTTTCAAAAGAATGAATGATAACTACCTTTTATGATAAAAAAAGTATTGTCACTTTTTAGTGGTAAAATGAAATTAGAAAAGATTTTCTTATTTCTTCTTCTACAGCCGGCTGTATTAACGGCTCAAAATAATATTCGCCTTTTTGATAATTACATGAAAGGTCAGTCAACTATTTATCAATTCAACGGAAATGTATTGGTAGCAAAGAATGGCAAAATCATTTACCAAAAATCTTTTGGCTATGCTGATTATAATTCACAAAAACTGTTGGATGAAAACAGCATTTTTGATATCGGTTCCATCGCAAAAGAATTTACTTCCGTTGGAATTCTATTATTAAAAGACAAAGGAAAAATTAATCTTGATGATACAATAAGAAAGTTTTTTCCGGAACTTCCTTATACTAACATAACTATTGCACAGTTACTCACACATACTTCGGGTGTGCCTGATGGCTTTGATGTAGGAGAGAAATATTTTGATCATGATAGAATTGCTACCAACCAGGATTTGATTCGCTTGTTGGCAAAGTATCAACCTCCAGCATTATTTAAACCCGGGGAAAATTTAATGTATTCAGGAACCGGATTCAATCTCCTCGCTTCTATTATTGAAAAAATTTCAGGACAATCGTACAATAGGTATCTCAATGAAAACATCTTTAAGCCGCTTGGTATGAAAAGCACAATGGTGGCCAATTTTCCACGAAATAATAAAAATACACGCGGACTTGCGAAAGGATTTATTTTTATAGATAGTACAAAAAGTTATGCGGATGCAAACAGCGTTTATCCTGACTGGGCCAGCTACCTAACCGGCATCAATGGCGAAGGCATGATCATTACAACCACCAACGATTTGCTAAAATGGGACCGCTCATTGAAAAATCATCAATTACTTTCAGCACAAACTCAGCAGGAAATGATCACGATGCACGCTGAAAAGGAAAATGTTCCAGCAGTAAAATTTGGTTATGGTATCAGGGTAGAATCCAATGAACTGGGTGATTGTATTTTTCATAACGGGTGGTATCCGGGTTTCAAGAGTATGCTCATAAGGTATACGCTAGAAGATATTACTGTAATAGTATTATCCAACAATCAATCTCAATCTGAATTTATCGCCGACGGGCTGGCCTCAATTACTATGAATAAAAAATTAATGATGCCTTATCATCATGAAGAAGCAAAACTAAATACGGCTTTTGATAATTATGTTGGAAAGTATATGATTCCATTAACCCGTCCGCCTTATATGACCAATTTTCCGGTAGAAATTATTGTAAGAAATAATCACTTATATATCCATAGACCTGGTGCTCCTGAAGTTGAGCTAAAATCAGAATCAGAAACAAAATTCTTTTATGGAGATGGCACAGACCAACAAATAGAATTTGAAAAAGATAGTGCGGGCAATAATTTTAAAGTGTTCTACATAGGATATGGCGTCAAAAGAGAAATAGAAAAGATGAATTGACTTATTCAATGGAATCAAAAACCATTTTTCAACTGAAATTAAAAATCATGATTAAATCTTTTTTGACCATAATCTTTTCTGTAATTTTTCTTTTTTCCTTTGAACAAGGCAATAAAAAAAGCGACAGCTTTCATGCAGATGAGGCTGTAATAAAAGTTACACTTCTTGGAACAGGCACGCCACAACCAATTATGGATCGTTTTGGCCCGTCAACGCTGGTGCAGGCGGGCAATGTTAATTTAGTGTTTGATGCAGGCCGTGGATGTTTGCAAAGATTACGTCAGTTAAAATTAGACTACGATAAGCTGGATGCATTATTTTTTACGCATCTTCATTCCGATCATATTGTAGGCTTACCCGACTTATGGCTTACCGGATGGCTTATTACTTTACGTAATGTTCCATTAAAAGTTTTTGGCCCTGCGGGTTGTAAGCAAATGACTGATTACCTGAGTAAGGCTTATGCCTATGATATTAAAATAAGAATAGAAGATAATTATGCGCCTATGCATGGCAGTGAGTTATTGACGACCGAGATAAAACAGGGCGTTGTGTATGAAAAAGACGGCGTAAAGGTAATCGCATTTTTGGTTGATCATTTTCCTGTTGTTCCTGCCTTTGGATATAGAATAGAATACAAAGGCCGTTCGGTGGTGCTTTCAGGCGATACAAAATATTCTGAAAATCTTATCAGGTATGCAAAAGGAACAGATTTACTCGTACATGAAGTAGCCATTTCTCCCGGAACATTAGACAAGACGGATCCTAAATATCACATAATGGCTCTTCACACAAATCCTGAACAGGCAGCTAAAATTTTTAATTTGGTAAAGCCAAAGCTGGCTGTCTTTTATCACCTGGTTCGATTGTATGGAAGCACTACTGAAGAAATCATGAAACGTGCCAAAGCAGGTTATCAGGGCCCGTTGGTTTTAGGCGAGGACTTAATGAGTTTTTCGGTCGGCGATTCAATAACTGTAAGAAAATGGCAGGGCAACTAGGGCTTAGGATTGCTTTGTAACTAATAATGTAAATTTATGCAGGCATTCAATTCATTAATCTGAATTAACTTAAAATAATGAGGATTCGCTTAATTGCCATATTATTTTTTCTGTTTACTCCTTTAATAAATCTTGTAAAAGCCCAACAGCAAATTTTTAAAAACTACACTGTAAATGACGGCCTTGTCTCAAATGATATCAGAAGAATATTCCAGGATTCAAAAGGTTTTTTGTGGATAGGGACCATGGAAGGCTTAAGCAAATATGACGGGAATGCATTTACAAATTATACAAAATCAAAAAGGCTTTCGCATAATGTAGTGAATGATTTTTATGAATCGGAGGATGAAAGATTATATGTGGCCCTCAACAATGGAAGCATTGATGAAATAACGGATGAAAAGGTCATTACAGGCAAGGGCAATCCGTTTATTACAGTCAACCGTTTTTTAAAAACTCCGTGGTATCAGGTTGTTGCACTTACGGACAGCAATGGCTTTCAGAATTTCAGAAATGGAAAACTTATAAAGCCCGGACAGCAGCAGCCTGATGCGACTTTCTTCGGTGCAATGGTGCTATCTGATACTTCCTTCGCGGTTACAGGAAATACTTTTTTAAAAGTGTTCAACAAAAATTTAAGACTGCTTTCAGAATTAAAAATAACGGATGATATCTATTCAGAAATAAAATGTTATAAAGATTCTAAGGGCAGGCTCTGGATAATGTCTCCATCCGGAATTAAATTAATTGAATTTGTGCCTGAATTAAATCCGCGCCTGGTAAATGTTGGTTTGCCTCCTGGCTTCAAATTTCTAAGTCATTACAATATATCTGACATTTTTGAAGACGAAGAAGGAAATTTATGGTTGGCAACTTCAACAGGAATTGTAAAAATAAATATTGATGGTTCTCATCAAATCTTCACCGTCAAAGATGGCCTCACATCGAATATAATTACATCCATTTTCCAGGACAAAGAGAAAAACTTATGGTTTGGAACTGCAGTAGGCCTTTCTAAATTAATAAGCAACTCAGGAATCACGCTATATCCAATAGAAAACGGAGTTAGGTCAAATGATAATCAATTTCTTATGTATCCTTTTAAGCAAGGCCATTTTCTGGTTAGCACATTTCAAGGAACAAAAGATTTCAATAAGGTAACTGGAATTTTCTCTTCTGCTTTTACAAACAATGATGATTTCTTTTACATGGCTGTGCCGAATACCAACCCGGTGGTAATAACCGGAATGCATAAGACGATATTTTTTAATAAGCCTTTATTACATCCTCATATCATTAAGGCACTCTCTTTTCCTTTTAATGTAAGAATAATGGCCAGCGACAAAGCTGGAAATAATTTTGCATATAATATCAGTGATTTGTATTTTAATTCTAAAAATGGACCGGAGAAAATTTTTAAAGAACGCATAACGGGTTTGCTAATTGACAGAGAAAATAATTTATGGGCAGGAACCTGGGCCAATGGCCTTATTCGTTTTCGGTATAAGGTAATAGACAAAAGCATTCAAATATTAGAAACAAAATATTTTTTACCTAAAGCAGGTATCCGGTCTTTATCTGAAGATACAAAGGGAAACATTTGGGTCGGAAGCCGCTACCACGGACTGTTCCGGCTTACTAAAGATGAGAAAGACAGTTTTAATATTTTAAACCTAAGTCAATCTGATGGCTTATCCTCCAACTTTATAAAAGCCATTAGAGAGGATTCCAATGGCAATTTCTGGATTGCATTTGCTCAAGGGCTTGATAAGCTGGTACCTAAAAATAATAAGTTTCAAATTTTTAATTTCAGCAGGGTTAATAATTATTATGCCAGTATCCTGGGAATGGAAACCGACGAAAGTAATATCTTATGGCTGGCAACACGCGAAGGAATTGTAAAGATAAAAGACGGGGCGTTGGAAAAGTCATCGCCATTACCTGTTTACATTACCAGGATATATTCGTCTGATTCTACTTATCCGCTTCATTCGAATGAATTAAAATTTAATTACCGTCAGGAGGATCTTCAGTTTGATTATTCATCTCCGGGTTACATCAATGAAAAACAAATTTTGTATAGTTATCGCCTAATGGGAAATGATGAAACGACGTGGTCTGCAGCTAGCAATCACCGTACAGTATCTTTTGCAGGTTTGCAGCCGGGAAAATATCAGTTCCAGGTTATGTCTTTAGGATGGAACGGTATCTGGGGCCAACCTGCAATTGCAAATTTTGTTATCACACCACCATTTTGGAAAACATGGTGGTTTATTTCATTAATGGCGCTGTGCATCGCGTACCTTATGTATGTTTTTGTGAAATGGCGGATTAAAAATATCAGGGCTGTGGAGGCAGAAAAATTAAAGTTGCAACAATTAAATGCTGAACAATATAAAAACGAACTGGAACTTGAACAGATCATTAACTATTTTTCTACTTCTTTGATTGATAAAAATACCGTTGATGATGTTTTGTGGGATGTAGCAAAAAATCTGATCGGAAAGCTCGGCTTCGTGGACTGCATGATATATTTATGGAATGATGACCATACCAAAATGATTCAGAAGGCAGGCTTCGGACCCAAGGGATCTATTGAAGAGATTAAAAAACTACTTTTTGATGTGCTTCCGGGCCAGGGTGTGGTGGGTTATGTTATGCAAACGAAAGAACCGGTACTTATACCTGATACTTCAAAAGACGCACGCTACAGGGCAGATGAAATGATTCGTTCTAGTGAGATAACCGTTCCGGTGATTTATAATAATGATTTGATAGGAGTGATAGATTGTGAGCATCCCGAAAAAAACTTTTTCACGTCCCGCCATTTGCATATAATGAATACCATAGCAGCACTGATCGCCAATAAAATAAAATCATTTGAGGCAGAACAGTCGTTGTTGCGCTCACGTATTGAAATATACAGCATGAATGAGCAACTGTCCAAAGCAAAGCTGGAAGCACTCCGCAGCCAGATGAACCCTCACTTTATTTTTAATTGTATCAACAGTATAGATGCTTTGATACAAAGCAATGATAAATATTACGCTACTGTTTATTTAAACAAATTTGCCAAACTTATCCGTAATATTTTGGACAGTTCGAAAAAGAATACTGTTACATTCTCTAAAGATTTAGAAACATTGCAACTGTACATTGATCTGGAAAAATTTCGCCATGACAATAAATTTACAGCCTCCATTGATGCTGATGATGAATTATTACAGGATGATTATAAAGTACCACCACTAATTGTGCAGCCATTTATAGAAAATGCCATATTACACGGCCTGCGATACCGGAATGATAATGGCGGCCAGTTAAATGTCAAAGTAAACCGAAAATTAAATTATATTAAATACACTATCATTGATAATGGGGTTGGCAGAAATAACAATAATAAAAAAGTACAAAAAGATAAAACTTCCTATGGTATAGATATGAGCAATGAAAGAGTAAGGCTTTTTAATAATGAAGAAAAAGCATCGGTAGAAATTATTGATTTATTCGAAACCGGCAAACCAGCAGGAACCAGGGTTGAGGTGTCATTAAAAATTGAAGATTGAAAACAGCTATTATTATTGATGATGAAATGAAAGGGCGTATTGCCCTTAGTCAAAAATTACATGACTATTGCAAAGATGTACGCTTAACAGGCGAGGCCGAAAATGGCGAAGAAGGAATCAGGCTCATTGAGAAACTCAAACCGGATATTGTTTTCCTGGATATTGAAATGCCGCGCATGGATGGTTTTGAAATGCTTCTTCAGCTACCTGAAAAAAACTTTGACCTCATTTTCACAACAGCCTACGATCAATATGCTATCAAAGCAATCAAATACGCTGCCTTCGATTATCTGTTAAAACCGGTAGACATAGAAGAACTGCAAACGGCCGTTTCAAGAAGTACTCAACCACACATTAACAATACTGAAAAAAAATTGGAAGTATTGGATCAAAACCTTCATGGGAAAGCTATCCTGAATAAAATTGCTATCCCTTCAATGGACGGAATTCTTTTTTTTAATCTAAGTGATATTATACATCTTGAAGCAAGTAATAATTACACATTAATTTATTTTAATAATCAGCCTAAATTACTAACAAGCAAGACACTTAAAGATTTTGAAGAGCTGCTTCCCCAGGATATTTTTTTTCGCGCTCATCATTCTCATCTTATTAATCTTAATTATATTAAAAGATATATAAAAGGTGATGGGGGACAGATAGAAATGCAAAATGGTACTTATATAGATGTAGCGAGGAGGAAGAAAGAAGATTTTTTAAAAGCGATTGGATCAAAATAATAAACCTGATTAAAAATAGAAAAAGTATTGTCCGGTCACATCAATAAACAAATAGTTTTTTATTTTTTAATCGAAGATTTTACAAAAACTGCCGGGTTCGTAAGAAGTACGGATTACTGAAAAATAAACTGTTTGAGCTTTAGAATTATCTTGCCTCTTCCTTTAAAATTTTATTTCAGGATTGTAAGGGTAGCACCAAATGATTTATCATCACTATGACAGCTTATAACCTCTGAGGTGAAAGAAATCTATTACAACGGAGAGAGAAGCACATAGAAAGTCAGAAAAAATAACTAACATCAAAAGCCAGCCAACTCTCTATAAAACAACGTTAT
>JBDTEK010000131.1:0-4668 GCA_039922575.1 Ginsengibacter sp. | reverse complement strand
AACCAATGGCTAATTTAGAACCACCGCCTGCGCTTAAATTTGTTCTGTTGTATTTATTATTTGGCACGTAACCACTATGATTTAATTGAGAAGCGGTAAGAGAAAAACTTGTTTTTTCATCTCCTGTATTGAATCCTACTGAATTTTCAGTTACGATACCGGTTGTAAATTGATCTTTCACATTATTAGGATAAGCACGATAAGCCACTTTTCCGGAAGGATACAATTCGGGATAGGCCGCGCCAATTGATGCCCAAACCGGAAGAGAATCACCTGGGGCAAATGCTTTCCCCCACGATCCGTTTGCATTGCTTGCATTTCCAAGAGATCCTGTACCATATTTATTTTGATAATCCGGCAGGTTGGCGATGGTTTCAAATGAAATAGAAGATTTTGCATTCACTTCCATTCCTTTTTTTGTTCTTGATACGCTACCCGACTTTGTAGTGATAATGATAACACCGTTAGAGGCTCTGGAACCATATAACGCACCGGCAGAAGATCCTTTTAAGATGTTCATACTGGCAATATCATTGGGGTCCAGATCAGCAATCCCACTTCCGTAAGCACCACCACCTGTAAGTGAGCCACTTGTAGCAACCGAATTGTTACTGTAAGGCACGCCATCTACAATGATCAATGGCTGGTTATCGCCAAAGAAAGAAGAGTTACCTCTGATCTGAATGCGGGTTGCAGCCCCCGGGGTTCCCTGGCCTGAGCGGATATCAACACCGGCTACTTTGCCCTGAAGCCCTTTAAGCATATCCGGCTCTGATTTTTGCAATAAAGTTCCGGGATCCACTTTGCTAATGGCATACCCGATTGTTTTTTCCGACCTTTTAATACCGGCGGCAGTTACCACTACAGTAGATAATTCGGAAGCGTTTCGACTGATTACAGCATGTAATGAATTTCCCGAAACAGGAAAAGCACCTGCATTATAACCTGCAGCAGTAAAAGTCAAAGTTCCCGAACCCTGTGTTTTAATGGAAAAATCACCATTAGCGTTGGCGGTAGTGGCATTTTTGGTGCCAGTTTCAGATACTGTGGCAAATGGAACCGGAGCACCTGAGTCATCTTTCACTGTACCTGTGATGGTACGACCTTGTGAAAATGCCAATACTCCGGTAAGCATTAGCACTGTTAAGAGTGTTACAATTTTTCTCATGAACATTAAATTTTAGTTCGCAAATATAGGGTTTCAATCAATACAAAAGTTAAAGACAACAAAATATTTTAAATCGCTGCATGGACGTCATAATAAAGTCAACTTTTTGAATGGAAAAAATTCATGATTATTGGTACGAAAGTAATTTTTTTTTAAAAATATTGGTAAAAACATACAATATCATTAAATTATTTCGCAAGACACCCAAGGCAGATTAAAATTTGCAAAAATGGGGAATATTGTAAGAATTTTTTTTTAAAAAAGAAAAAAAAGCTACTAAATTGAGAAAATCTCAAAGTGTGTTCCCAAACCTGTGTGTTTAAAAAGCTCGATCTTTTCCTGATTTATTGTAACAAAAATGCAGGAACACAAATTGTTCAAATCATAATTTTTTCAGTTTGTTCACTCCCAACAGTAATACGGGTAGCAGAATCAAATTGGTTAAAGTAGCAACAAATAAAGTAACAGAGGTAAGCCAGCCAAGAGATTGAGTACCGCCAAAACCACTGAAACAAAAAATGACAAACCCCGCAATTAATACCATGGAAGTATATAAAATACTAAGACCTGTATGATTGATGGTTTCTGAAATTGTCTTTTCAATATCAAAATTATTTGCCGGAAGCTCTTGCTTATAATTAACCAGAAAGCGAATGGTGACATCTATCGCGATACCAAGCGCCACACTAAAAATGAGGACTGTAGATGGTTTCAGGCGCACACCAGCCCAACCCATAATACCCGCTGTCACTACCAGCGGAATCACATTGGGTATTAAAGAGCATATTAAAATCCGAAAAGATTTAAAAAGATACAACATGCAAAGCGCTATAAATAAAAAGGCCCAAAGCAAACTTTCTTTTAACCCATTTATAATAAACGTGCTTCCTTCAAGAAACGTAATGGTAGAGCCGGTAAGCGTTACTTTATACTTCGAAGAATCAAATAATTCATCGCTTCGCTTTTTAATACCTGCTAAAATATGCGGTAATTTTTCAGTGCCTACATCGGCCATATTCACACTCATACGTGCACTCTCCCTTGCAGTATCAATAAAACTGGAGAGTAACTTTGAGAGATTACTTTTGCTACTGCTATCATTTCCGGGCTTTAAATAATCACCTACAAAAGCCAGATCAAACGCATTTGGAAGAGCATAATTAGCCGAATCGCCTTCATAAAAGCCTTCTTTTACAAATTTGATGCCTTCGGCTACTGAAAGCGGACGAGACATTTGAGGCTGGGATTTGATATACATTGCCAACGAATCCATTTTTACCAAAACAGGCAAAGCGCGGGCACCTGCTAAGCCTAATCTCTTTTTAGTATCTATTACTATTTCAAGTGGCATTACACCTTTAAAATTTTTTTCAAAGAATTTAAGATCTTTATAAATTTTATCTGTTTTAGGCAAATCATCTACAATAAAACCTTCCGTTTTTAATTTAAAAACCCCTATTACCGAAAAAATAACAGCTACTAACGTAATGGAGTACACAATTTTTTTGTGATTAAAAACCCAACGCTCTATCCTCAAAAGCAGGTTAATAAATAATTTGATGTCAAGATATTTTAATTCTTTTTTCGCCGGAGGCTTCATATAGCTTAAAATACCCGGCAGTAAAATAAAAGAGATTACAAAAATGAGCATAATGCTCAAACCGGCTACTTCGCCAAACTCTTTTAAAATGGCGCTTTTGGTCAATGCGAAAACAGCAAAACCAATAGCCGCAGTAATGTTACAAAATAAAGTAACCACACCCATTTTGCTTACCATATCTATTAATGATTGCTCTTTATCACCGGTTTTTTTATAGGTTGAATGATATTTATTTAGAAAATAAATACAATTAGGAATACCAATTACCACTATTAAAGGAGGAATTAATGCAGTAAGCAATGTTATTTTATAGCCAAAAAGATACATAATTCCCACACTCCAAACCACACCGGTAATTACTACAAGCAGCGACAGAAGCGTTGTTTGAACCGACCGGAACATGAGCAGTAAAATAAAAGCCGAAAGCACTAACGACCCAATAATAAACCATTTCATTTCCCTCGCAATTCTGTCTGCAACTTGTGTGCGTATTAATGGTAAACCACTTATATGCGTTTCAATATTTGTTGCGGCTGTATAATTATTTAAATGACCGATGATATCGTTGATAACTCCTGTACGTTTTTTCGAATTCAATACTTCTTTATTAATGCGCACTATTAATAAGTAGGCGTTTGTTTCAGCATTATATAAAAGTGACTTGTAAAAAGGAAGCGTATAAAGAAGGTTTTTGCCACTATCAATCTGAGACTGAGTATTTATTAAAGGGAAAACCGGTTTTGCGATTAGTTTTTGAGAAACAGTGTCTTTTAAAAGATTGACCGCATTGGAAACACTCAGTACGTCTTCTACATGAGGTACTTTTTTAAGTTCATTATTTAATTTCCGAAAGTCATTAAAATTTTTCTCCTGAAAAAAACGGTCAGTTTGCACGCCGATCACTAAAACATTACCATCATCACCAAACTTATTTTTGAAAGAAAGATAATCCTGGTATTTGGGATTATCTACCGGAATGGCTTTTGCAAATTCATAACTTAATTGAATCTTACTTGCGAAAAATGCCATCGCTACAGTAACAAGCAATAATAAGATCAGGAGGAATAAGCGATTTTTTAAAACAAACTTCGCCAGGCGCTGCCACATATTTTTTTGAAATTAGATGCCGCAAAGGAAAGAAAAAAAATTAGCATTAATAATCCAACTGCAATCCCAACTTGTCTTTTAATTCTTTGACCAACGGATATTGTTCAATGATCTTTAAATATTGCTGCTTGGTGGACAAATGCTCTTCGCGGAATTCATTTCTATTTTGATTTTCCACTACTATCACTTTATAAGTAAGAAAACGATTATTGAAATGAGTTTGAAGATGAGTAATTAAGGCGCCTCTTTCAGCTTCAATAAATTTTTGCTGCAGGTTATTTTCTGTAACTATTTCAATACAATTTTCATCTAAGATATTCAATGAAGCCTTCTTGAAATTAGATACGGCAGAATGATTTTTATTTTTGATTAATTCTTCGATATAAAGCCCCCATGCCACATACAATTCCTCTTCGTTCAATTCGATTAAAAGATGATTTTTATTCTCAAGCGCTACTTTTTCACGAATCTCTTTTAGTGAGCCCAATTTAGATATCCGCGCAAGCGGTTTTATTTTTACTACCGAAGTATTATCCGTCGCGGCTTTAGGCAGTGCCGGTTTTAAAACCTCCCTCTCAATGATTAATAATGCTTCGTCCTTCTTTGAAGAAGCGCTATTGGTTACGGCCACTTTTCTACCTGCATCTGTCGAAGATATTGGGGTGCTTTGGGGTGTTTCTGCCTTTGTTTTACCAGCAACCGGGGTGAGAGCTCTGAATGAAACTGCTTTTACAGTATCAAGCTGTTTTTTTTTAGTCAATTGCCCGTTATCATTTACCAGTTCAAGCGCCTG
>JBDTEK010000130.1:0-3329 GCA_039922575.1 Ginsengibacter sp. | reverse complement strand
ACCAAATCGTTTCTCCCTAAATATTCATAAGCTAATGAACGGAAAATAAAATCAATAATGGATGTGGCACTTTTAATATTAGGATGCTCTACCATTCCCGATGGCTCAAAGCGGGTAAACACAAATTTATCTACAAACTCTTCTAACGGAACTCCATATTGCAATCCTATAGAAATGGAAATGGCAAAGCAATTAAGCATACTACGCATTGTAGCACCTTCTTTAGCCATATCAATAAATATTTCACCCAGGGTGCCATCACTGTATTCTCCAGATCTTAGAAATAACGTTTGGCCATTTATTTTTGCCTTTTGATTAAATCCTCTTCGTTTTGCCGGCAATGTCCTGCGCTCAACAATCATGGCCAATTGACGTTTCAACACCGTATCAGCACTATTTTGCACCCTTTTGTTTACCTCTTCCAAAAGGTCATTTACTGTTAACTGGCTCATATCAACCAAAGCCATTTCGTGCTTTTCCTTTTCGGTTTCTTCTACAATTGCATTTTTCTTTTTCTTATCACTTTTATTACTCAAAGGTTGTGATAATTTAGAACCATCACGGTAAAGCGCACACGCTTTTAACCCCAATTTCCAGCTCAATAAATAAGCATCCGAAATTTCTTCAATGGTTCCTTCATTAGGGAGATTAATTGTTTTAGAAATAGCGCCGCTTAAGAATGGTTGTGCAGCCGCCATCATACGTATATGGCCGCTGTAGTGAATATATCTTTCGCCGGTATTTCCACATTTATTAGCGCAATCAAATACAGACAAATGCTCTTCTTTTAAATAAGGAGCGCCTTCCACTGTCATGGTTCCGCAGATATACACATTCGCTTCTTCAATTTGTTCTTCTGAAAAGCCCAATGCTTCAAGAAAACTCCATTCAAAATCGTTATAATCTTCGGCTTTAAATCCTAATCGTTGTAAACATTCTTCACCAAGATTAAATGTGTTAAATACAAAACCAATTTCAAACGCTGATGGTAACGACGATTCTAATTTTGCAATATCACTTTCATAAAACCCTTTTTTCAATAACGATTCGGAATTGATATGTGGCGATCCTTTGAAGGTTGCGTGCCCCTTGGCGAAATTGACTATTTCTTCAATCTCACTTTCTGAATATTTTAAATTCCGTAATGCCTGGGGTACACTTTGATTGATGATTTTGAAATAGCCACCACCACTTAATTTTTTAAATTTAACCAAAGCAAAATCAGGTTCTACTCCGGTAGTATCGCAATCCATTACAAGCCCGATAGTTCCGGTGGGAGCAATTACTGTGGTTTGCGCATTTCTGTAACCAAATCTCTCACCCATTTGAACAGCATCATCCCACGCCTTGGTAGCGGCTTTCAATAAATAATCAGGGCAATATTTTGCATTAATACCCTGGGGTTTTATTTCGATCCCTTCATATGCATCATTGGCATCATAGGCTGCCGCACGATGATTGCGCATCACGCGTAGCATGTGATTTTTATTTTCTTCATACCTGCTGAAAGTTCCTAAATGCTCTGCAAGCTCTGCGGAAGTTTTATAAGCAATTCCGGTCATGATAGCAGTGATGGCGCCGGCAATACCGCGTGCTTTGTCACTGTCATAGGCAATTCCGCTCACCATAAGCATGCTTCCCAAATTGGCAAAACCCAGTCCCAATGTTCTGTAATCGTAACTTAATTGCGCTACTTCTTTACTGGGAAATTGCGCCATTAAAACAGAAATTTCTAAAACAGTTGTCCACAAACGAACAGTATATTCAAACCCGGCAACATCAAAAGTATTATCATCTTCATTAAAAAATTTACGAAGATTTACAGATGCCAGGTTACATGCGGTATTGTCCAAAAACATGTATTCGCTGCAGGGGTTACTTGCCCTTATTTTTCCACCTTCAGGACAGGTGTGCCATTCATTAATGGTAGTATCATATTGGGTTCCCGGATCAGCACAAGCCCAGGCGGCATTATTAATATCTTCCCACAATTTTCTTGCTTTGATAGTCTTCATGGTATGTCCATCACTACGCGCTTTTAACTCCCAATCACCATTTTTTTCCAGCGCATGAAAAAATTCATTGGGTATGCGAACGGAATTATTGCTGTTTTGGCCGCTTACAGTTTTATAGGCTTCCCCTTCATAATCACTTGGATAACCGGCAGCGATCAATGCTGCTACTTTCTTCTCTTCCTGTACTTTCCAGTTTACAAAAGTTTCTATTTCGGGATGATCCAGATCAAGGCAAACCATTTTTGCCGCACGACGGGTAGTACCACCGCTTTTGATGGCACCTGCTGCACGATCTCCTATTTTCAGAAAACTCATTAACCCGCTGGAAGTGCCACCCCCACTTAGTTTTTCACCTTCACCACGTATGCTGCTGAAGTTGGTTCCCACGCCGCTTCCGTATTTAAAAATTCTTGCTTCTCGTACCCACAAATCCATTATACCACCATCATTTACCAGATCATCATTTACGCTCAGGATAAAACATGCATGCGGCTGTGGCCGTTCATAAGCTGAAGTAGAAGTTTTTAAAACACCATCTTCCGCATCTACATAATAATGCCCTTGCGGCTTTCCGGTGATTCCATACACCTCATGCAAACCTGTATTAAACCATTGAGGTGAATTGGGTACACAAGACTGGTTCAAAATATCATAAACCAATTCTTCGTAAAAGATCTGAGCATCATCCGCCCTGGCGAAATAATTATTTCTTTCGCCCCAAACACGCCAGCAATGTGCCATACGATGAGCTACTTGCTTTACGGAAGTTTCACGTCCGGCGGTTCCATCAGCCTGCGGCACGCCTGCTTTTCTGAAATATTTTTGAGCTAAAATATCTGTGGCAATCTGGCTCCATTTTTTAGGTACTTCCACATTATTCATTTGGAATACCACTTCGCCAGTCGTATTTTTTATAATAGAGGTACGGTAATCATATTCAAACATATCAAATGGCGAAATTCCTTCTTTTGTGAAGTGCCGGGAAAATTGCATGCCTGATGAAGGCGGTTTTATATTTGCCATAATAGAATATTTAAAGTTTTTTAATTTATTTTTGAAATAACGGACAACGAAAATATTTTTTCTATTCCATAAAAGCGATTCTTAAATATCAACACTATGTGGATAAGAATCTTTCTAATTTTTTAAAGCAGGCAGGGTAAAGGATTGTCCAATTTATGCCAATTTTATTTAAAAAAAATATGTCCAAAGGCTTGATTTTTGATAAGGCATCAATCCAAAGAATTAAATAAATAATCGAATATGAAAACGGTGATTCAGAGAGTTTCAGAAGCTAGTGTATCCATAAAAGGA
>JBDTEK010000129.1:0-10216 GCA_039922575.1 Ginsengibacter sp. | reverse complement strand
AGAGTAGAAACTAATGCAATCGTTATCCTTTTATTGTAGGTTTTACGCAAATCGTAAGCCCCGTATTCTTTATTTTTGCCCTCGAAAATAATATCGAGAACATCTGATTTCAAAATTTGATTAGCTTCCATGATTAATATTTTTTAATTAGATTCCTGGTTGAGATTTTTCCATAAAATATTATTGTATTCCTGCCGCTTTTTCTGTTTGCACTATCTTATCATATTCATCCGCGGAGGGATCTACCATTGCATAACGGCTTACATCGTTTATACTCATTTCGTCAAGTACATCCACGGCATTTTTGTAAGTTGCATCTTTATCAGGCTTAATAATTACAAAAAAATCATCTGCAGGAGTAGCCTTCTTCTTTTTAAGAATAATATTCCTTACTTCTTTATAAGTCGTTGTTTGCATAGTTGCAGGATCATCACCGAAATAATAATAAATCACATTTCTTTTGCCAAGCATCAATGTCAATGAACCCGATTTTTTAACCAGCGTCTGATCTTTAACATCAGAATCTTTAGGCATAGAAAGATTCATTGCAGTAGGCTCAGACATTCTAATGGTAAATATAAAGAAAGTGATGAGCAAAAATCCAAGATCAACCATGGGTGTAAGATCTACACGTGTAGATAATTTTTTGGCTTTCTTGACACCCGGCCCCTTTTTACTTTTCTCTTTAACCTCCATTTCTGCCATAATAGTATAATTTTAGAGTTTTAAAAATTGTTTTTAAAATGCCTACTTTTTAACAGGTTCACCCTGTTGCTCACGAATATTCTTTTCATATAATTCGCTACCAGGTGGTACATCCGTTTGACTGGTTACCAAATTGTATTTAAACTCATCATTTTTTTTGAACGCATCTACAACGTCTCTAAATGCTGTGTACTTCGCTCCTTCGTCACCCTTTATGGTATAAATTAATTTGGAACCTAACATAGTTGCCTTTGCCGCTGATATCCATGCCTGTAATTCATTATTTGAACTATCAGCCGGTACACCAGGCAATTTCGTGTGCTTTACCTGTTCAGGTGTTAATTTGAGAAACTGAGGAAGCTGGCTAATAGGAACTGCAACAAATGGGGCATTTGCGAACTCAGCTACTACCTCGGGAGTAAAATTAATATTTCGTTCTTTACCTAATTCCTCAAGCACATTTTTTCTCATATCCGGATCCATATCTAAAAAAACGGTACCCTCTTTATCGAAAGTAACATTGAAAAAATCCTTTTGAGCGATCGTTTTGTTAGATACCGAAGAGGGAGGTGTAACTTCCACTGCTTCTTCAGATTTAAATTTTCCCACTAATATAAAGAAAGTCAACAGGAGGAAAGCAACGTCACACATTGGTGTCATATCTACAGATGTGCTCCCTCTTTTTATTTTGGCTCTGGCCATTTTTTTATTTTTTTAAATATTAGTAATTAGATTCAATATCTGGAAAATTCCATAAAATTACTTATACAAAGACGCAAAACTTTGTGTTAAGGTAAATCCTGATTCATCAATTCCGAATGTAATAGCGTCAATTTTTGTTGTAAAGATATTGTAGGCAATAATGGCTACTGCAGATGTACCGATACCAAGAGCCGTATTATACAAGGCTTCTGCTATACCTCTTGATAATTCCTGTGCCTGGCCACCCGAACTTCCACTTCCTTCACCTAAGCTACTGAAAGCGCGAATCATACCAATTACAGTACCCAACAATCCGATCAACGTAGATACAGATGCCAGGGTAGAAAGAAAAACGAGATTTTTTTCAAGCATTGGCAATTCAAGAGAAGTGGCTTCTTCTACTTCTTTTTGAATAGCAAGTACTTTTTGCTCAGTCGTAAGTTCAGAATCAGTAATCATGCCTTTGTATTTGCGCAGGCCTGCTTTCATTACATTTCCAACAGATCCTTTTTGCCTGTCACACTCCGCTATAGCAGCATCTATTTTTTTATCTGCAAGAAAAAATTGCACTTTTCTTACAAATTCGGCATTAGATCCTTTCCCTACGGCTTTAACAATAGTCAGCCACCTTTCAATAATAAATGTTAGAACGATTAAAAAGCAACCGATCAAAATAGGAACGATGATTCCTCCATCATACATTCTTGCAAAGTCGCCTTTTGGTCCTGTTTGCTTTGGCCAAAAGCCTCCTTTCGGATCAGGGGCGGTAAAATTGCTATCGGCTCCAATAGCAAAACGCCAGAAAAAATAACCGGCTAGAATACATAAAATAGGCGCAAGTAAGGAAACAATATTACTCGACTTTTTTGCCTGTACCGAGGTAGTAGCTTTCGGAGTTGGTTTTGCAGTTGAATTTAAATCTGCCATGTTGTTGCTTTTTTAATGGTTAAGTTAAGATGTAATTATTAAATTATTATTCAGGTACAATTCTAACGAAAAAAAATTTGAAAAATCTAATTTAGTTAAAAATATTTTTAGCGTGGGCACAAGTTAGTAAAATAATTGAAAGTTAATTATGACTTTTAAAAAAAATGATGAATAAAATTTCCTACGATATTTTTCAATAGTTTGAAAAAATCACCAAAGAAAATTTTAAAATTCCCTAAAAATATCGGATTATTTGAAATGCAATCATTATATCGAAAAAATAATTCTTCAAAATCCACTTATCAAATTAATAATTGTGCATCAAATGTAAGGGAATCAATTAATTTACCGCAAATATATTTAAATCATTTTATAAAATACCAGCAAAATAGTATGTTTTACTCATACCTGAGGGCTACGATGGGATCCAGCCTTGCCGCTTTTACCGCAGGGTACAGGCCGGCAAATAGGCCTACAGCAGAACAAACAACTATGCCGATGACCACCCATAACCATGGTACAACAAAACCTGTATGTAAGAACAGGCCAACAACATTTCCGACAATAACGCCGAGTATAATGCCGAAAATTGCACCTATTAAACTTATAAAAATTGATTCAAAAAGAAATTGAGCACGGATGCTTTTACTAGTGCCTCCGATTGCTTTTATCAGTCCAATTTCACGTGTACGTTCGTTAACAGCTACCAGCATAATATTCATAAGGCCTATGGCCGCCCCAAACAATGTGATCAAACCAATAAATGCCGCAGCAGTAGTGATAGCGCCAAGACTGCTCATAAAAATTTCAGCAAGACTATCACTTTTGTCAATAAAAAAATTATTTTCTTCATCAATGGCAAGATTGCGAATAGGCCTGAAACTTCCCTTTGCTTCAGAAATTGCAGGATCCAATTCACTGACACTATTGACCATCACCCCAATATTCCAACTAACTCCATCGGTAGGAAATAACCTGCGAACATTATTGTAAGTTGTAAGCACGATATTATCTGCGTTCAAAAACGCACTCGAACCTTTGTCTTTTAAAACTCCAATTACGTGGTATTTTATTCCTGCTACTTTAATTATTTTATCTACTGCCCGCAAGGTATTGCTGCCATATAATTTAGTAGCAACACTATTTCCTAAAATGCATATGCTTCTTCCGCTTTCTACATCCAGTTTATTAAAATTCCTTCCCCCGGCAAGCGTATATCCACTTTGAGCCAAATAATTTTCATCGGTTCCTCGCAGAGAAATATTTGGATTTGTTTTTGTCTTCTCATCATTAACCACCACTGTTCCTCCACTTACAGAAATACTCACTTTGGCAGGAAAAGTATATCTTTCTTTAAAAAGTTTAGCTTGATTGTAGGTGATGATTTTCCGTGTATTTGACTTTTTTTCTTTAAGAGATTTAGTAGAAGTTCTTTTAACTTCCCTACCTCCCCCGCCCATACGAATATTTCTGTCGTTATAGCGGATACTGAACGAATTTGCACCCATAGTAGAAAAGCTTTCCGACAAACTTTGGTTCATAGAGGCAATGGCAGTAATGATTCCGATCAGAGCCATAATACCAAAAGCAATGATAGCAACGGTAATACCTGTACGAAGTTTATTACTTTTAACAGTACGAAAAGCGAGTGAAAGTGAATCTTGTAATCGCATGGCTTTATTAATATTATTATGGCCAGATAAAGTACCGTGAAGGTAGTATTTTCACATTGTTTGCAAATTACCATTCCTGTATTAAATCTTTAAATTTTCAACAATAATGATTGAGCATTTTCATTGTAAAGCTTTAAAAAAAATCATCCCTGCTTTTTCAACAAGCTTATTTTTTTGTTTGAAAAGGAATCAACTCCCGAAGTTATTGCTTTGGAAAAAAACAGCCTGAAATATCTACTTATTCACGTTAATTTGATGAATAGTTTTTGTTTAAAAATTACCATTTCTCATGCATATAAATATTTATGGAGGATTCCATTCAAGGCCTTAAAAGGTGTGGCAATTCAAAAAAAAAATCAAACTTAAAAACGGATTGCTTTCTACCTTTTCAAAAAAATGATTCAAGTGAAAAAATGAAGGTCAATAGTATATCCAGTCAATTACTAAACCAGGTAAAATACCAAATAAAATGATGAGGCCTGCTGTAATAAATAGTAAATATTTAAAAGCGGGAGTTACGGAAATCTGCGTATTTACTCCAGGTACCGGTTCTTTAAAATAAATAGCCTGTATTACTCTAAAATAATAAATTGCTCCAATTGCGGCACAGATAACAGCAAATATAACGAGCCATAATTGATGACCATCTTTTACAGCAGCCATCAGCACATAAAATTTAGCAGTAAACCCGGCAGTTAGCGGAATACCTGTAAGAGATAATAAGCAAATGGTAGATACAAATGCGAGTGCCGGATGCGTTTTTCCCAGGCCATTAAAACCTTCGATAGAATAATCATTCATTTTTATAATGACTGCAAAAATACCAATAGTTGCAAGACTGTAGGCGACCGCGTATAAAAGCAACCCTTCGCGTGCTGTATCATTCAAGGCAAAGAGAGCGAACATCATAAATCCTGCATGTGAAATACTGGAATAAGCCAACATTCTTTTCACACTTTGCTGAAAAACTGCAGTTACATTTCCTATTAATAAAGTGGCAGCGGTAATTACCACGATCAACATTTGCCATTGATGTTGCATAGTACCAAATGATGCCTGGAAAAGCCGGATAAAAGCGATGAATCCGGCAATCTTTACAATAGTCATCATAAAGGATGTTATCACCGATGGTGCACCATCGTAAACGTCGGGCGCCCAGAAATGAAAAGGCGCTGCAGATACTTTAAAAGACAATGCTATCATTATTAAAACCAATCCTGCGGCGATTAACACAGGCAATGTTCCCTGGCCCAAATTGATAGCGTCAATGTAAAAAGAACCCAGCGTATTTCCGCCATAGATCAAGGCAATTCCCATAAGCATCAGACCGGTGGAAAAAGCACCCATTAAAAAATATTTTAAGGCGGCTTCGTTTCCTTTTAAATCCCGTTTATCACTTCCTGTTAGTATGTATAAAGGAATGGATAAAATCTCAATTCCGAGAAAAAGCAATAATAATGTATTAAAAGAAGAGCAGATAGAAACACCGCATAAGACAAAAAATACCAGGCTGAAATATTCGGAAACATGCAGTCCGATCTTCTCAAAATCTTTTCCATTTAAGAGAAAAAACAGTAGAGTACATGCAAATGCGATAGTATTAAAATGCAGCGTGAACTTATCGAATCTCAACATGCCTTTCGTATCCACATTAAAAAATGGCATACCAAAGAATTCTAAAATATTGGCAGCTAAAATAATAATAATACCGGCAATAGCCCAGTATTTTGGCGTAGTTGGTTTTTTAAAAAACACTCCGCCAAACATCATCACAACTC
The DNA here is from genome assembly GCA_039922575.1 of Ginsengibacter sp. Classification (GTDB taxonomy): domain Bacteria; phylum Bacteroidota; class Bacteroidia; order Chitinophagales; family Chitinophagaceae; genus Ginsengibacter. The sequence goes on along the minus strand of JBDTEK010000129.1, from coordinate 4,431 downwards.
CCCAAAGTGCCGTTAATATAATCGCATTCATAATGTAACCATGCCCTTTCAGGCGTTTATTTTATTTAATAAGAATTCTACTCTTTTAAAATCCCATTGCTGTTTAACAAACAACGGAAAGTTTGACCTTCAACAATTTTACAATTTCATCTAAACTTTCACCTTCAACTATCAACTTCAATCTTCAAAATCATTTCACCATTATCATTTTTAAAATATCAGAAACCGTTCCCTGCGTTAAATTAATTACAGGTTCAGGATAAACGCCCAATATAATAATAGCGACCACAAGAATTGATAATACAATTGTTTCTCCCGCGGTTAATCGCCCTGCTCTTTCAGTTAAGGAATTTAATTTTCCATAAAAAACTTTTTGAACCATCCTCAACATATATACTGCAGAAAGTACAATTCCTAAAATGGCAACAATCGCATACCATTTATTGAATTCAAATAATCCGTTGAACATTAAAAATTCACTAACAAATGAATTGGTGAATGGCAGCGCGATATTGGCAAAAGCAATTACAACAAGAAACATTGCCAACGCCGGCGACTTTATTGCAAGGCCTCCGAGTTCAGAAATCTTTCTGACGCCGGTTTTTCTTTCAATAATGTCAACAACGATCCACAGAGCAAGAATATTAATTCCATGGTTCAGCATCTCAAGCATCACACCCTGCAACCCTGATGAATTACGGACGAATACGGCCGCCGCCATTAATCCTAAATGCGCTATGGAACTCCATGCCACAAACCTTTTGAGATCGCTTTGAACAAGAGCAACGCAACTTGCATAAAGAATTCCGATAATCGCGAGAGTAATTACAATATTACTAAACTGTACATCTGCATCCGGAAATATAGGAAGCAACCATCTGATCATTCCGAATACGCCCATTTTTACCATAAGCCCACTCAGTACCATCACAGCAGGATAATTTCCTTCTTCATACACAAAGGGTTGCCATGTGTGCAAAGGCCACACGGGAATCTTTACGGCAAAGGCAAAGAAAAATAACCAGAATAACCAGCTTTGCTGGTCCGGCGAAAGTGCAGCATTATAGAATGCACTTATAGAAAAAGAATGAATAGAATCAGGTGAAACTTGGGGTGTATGCAGATAGACAAAAATGATCGCGACCAGCATTAACAATGAACCCGTAAATGTATAAACAAAGAATTTAAAAGTCGCCTGGATTCTTTTTTCGCCGCCCCATTTGCTACAAAGAAAATAAATAGGAATGAGTGCCAGTTCCCAAAAGAAATAAAAGAGCAACGCATCCGTGGATACAAATACGCCCATGATACCGGCTTGCGAAAGTAACATAAGAGCAAAAAAAGCATTGGGATTTTTCCATTCTGACTTGTAGGTTGCCGCAAAAATAAGAGGATAAGAAAATGCAGTCAAGAAAGTAAGTAAGAACCCCATTCCATCGAGACCTACAGAAAACGAGGAGCCTATATATGGCATCCAGATGTAGGATACATTATTGTAATAAAAATATTCAGGATGATGAGCTATATCGGTAAAACACAAGCTGATGACAGACACCACTAAAGTAGCGATGGATGATAAAAGTGCAAATGTTTTTACCGTCTTCGCATCTTTTATAAAAATAGCTATCAGCCCTGTAACAAAAGGTATCCAAAGAAGCAATTCCGGAAAAGTGTAATAAGTACCCAGCATCAAATTTATTTTGAAAACAATTGAATAATAAATAATAATAACATTCCAACCACCATCAATAAAAGATAAGAACCAACCTGCCCGCTTTGTAAAAGCCTTAATTGACGGCTTCCATAATTCACACTCCTTCCCACACCATTTACAATACCATCAATTCCTTTTTTATCCACTACATTATTTAATAAATTCCCAAGCGCGCGGTAAGGTTTCACAAAGAGAAAGTCATACAATTCGTCCACATAAAATTTATTTCTGACTGCTCTTGCAAATGCACTCTTTCCAGGTGCAAAAGCTGTAACATTTTTATATTTATTCCATGCCCAAACAGATACCGCTATTGATAAAATGGCGGTAACGGCCATCAGGATAATCTCCGTTTGATGAGGGTTTGTATGTTCACCCAATATCTGTTTGGACTGAGCAAATACCGGCGATAAAAAATCACCCATTTTATTTCCTCCTTTTCCAAAAACTTCAGGAATGCCTACAAAACCACCTACAGCAGAAAGAATGGCCAAAATAATTAATGGAATCGTCATTGTCTTCGAGCTTTCATGCAGATGATGTTCCTGTTCCTGGGTTCCTCTGAATTTTCCGGCAAAAGTGAGCGCCAATAAACGGAACATATAAAATGCTGTAAGCAGCGCACCACCTAACCCAAGTGCATATAATAAAGGGCTGGAAGTAAATGCCGCGTTTAAAATTTCATCTTTTGAAAAGAACCCTGAGAATGGTGGAATGCCCGCAATAGCGAGACAGGCCACAAAAAAAGTGATGTAGGTAATGCGCATCTTTTTGCCAAGGCCACCCATTTTAGTAATATCCTGTTCACCCGCCATTGCATGAATTACTGAACCCGCGGCAAGGAACAAAAGACCTTTGAAAAACGCGTGAGTCATTACATGAAAAACAGCAGCAGAATAAGCGCCCACTCCCAATCCTAAAAACATATAACCCAACTGGCTCACGGTGGAATAGGCCAATACTTTTTTGATGTCATTTTGTTTTAAAGCAATAACTGCGGCAAATATTGCGGTTGCAAGGCCTATAATGGCAACTACTGTCATAGTAGTGGGAGCCAAGGAATATAAGATATTGCTTCTTGCCACCAAATAAACACCTGCAGTGACCATGGTAGCCGCATGTATAAGTGCGGATACAGGCGTAGGACCTGCCATGGCGTCGGGAAGCCACGTGTATAATGGAATCTGTGCACTTTTTGCGGTAGCCCCTAAAAAAAACAACAAAGAAATTCCAACAATGTCAGTTGTATCTACGTTAGAAATTACAGCGATAAATCCATTTTGTGAATTATAAAGATCATGATAAGAAACGGTTCCAAATAGAGAAAGAAGCCAAAAGATTGCCAGTAAAAAACCAATATCACCAATTCGGTTCATGATGAAAGATTTTTTACCCGCATCATTATTTTCATGGTCTTTGAACCAAAAACCAATAAGCAAATAAGAGCAAAGGCTGATACCTTCCCAACCTATATACATAATGACATAATTACCGCCAAGTACCAGTAGCAACATGAAAAACACAAACAAATTGAGGAAAGAAAAATACCTTCCGAAGCCTTCCTGCGTTTCACCTTGCATGTATCCAATTGAATAGACATGAATTAAAAATCCTACTCCTGAAATGATCAAAAGGAATATAGAAGTAAGCTGATCAATCTGAAACTCAAAAGGAATATGTAGCTTTTCAAATTTAATAAAATCGAAGTAATGGATATTTTGTACCACAAAACCATCCCTGGAAGCTGCAAGAAAAATAAGAACGCTCAAACAAAAAGAAATAAAGACAACACCACTTCCTATAATTCCCACAGTGGTTTTTGAGAGAGATTTCCTTCCCAGCCCATTAATTAAAAACCCAATTAACGGAAGAAGAGGAACCAGGTAAATAAGATTAATTACATTCATAAACCAGACTTCGTCAGTGTTTTAATATTTTAAATAATTTTTTGAACTCACTCATTTTTTGAGATCAATTTTTTAATCTGTTTAAAAAGTTAATGTCAATAGAGCGTGTACTTCTATACATCATCACAATAATGGCCAGCCCAACGCTTACTTCTGCAGCAGCTACTATCATTATAAAAAAAACAAAAATTTGTGCACTTGTAGCCATTGTGGTGCCAAAAGCATTGGCTCCGGCAAGGTGCATTTTCGAAAATGCAACCAATAGCAGGTTGACAGAATTGAGCATTAATTCAATACACATAAAAACAATAATTGAATTACGCCTGGTAAGTGCACCAATAATGCCAATGCAAAATAATGCTAACGATAAAAACAAATACCACTTGATTTCCATAATTACAACTTTACATATAAGCCTATTCCTGCAGTGTTGGAAGCAGGGGCTATTGAAAAAATATCTTTAATCTTCTTAACCGCGATTCCATTAAATATATCAACTGCTTTATAAGACGCACCTTTTGTAAGAAACTTTACTATAAGCCCACTTCCGATAGCACTAATCCCGGAATATAAAGCTCCATTGTAATCGTTCTTTTGAAGAGAATTATCTAATTTTCTAACAAGGCTATACACTACAATTGCGCTACCTGCATACGCCGCTACTTTGTAAACCGCTCTTCCGGTTTTAAACGTCCGGAATAATTTATTGATTTCATCATTTTTCTTTAGCCCAAGTATTTCGCTCACTTTTGAAATTTGATCAATAGGTGTTTTACCAAGGCTGAATTTAGGTGCAAATCCCTTATGAAC
>JBDTEK010000128.1:0-4801 GCA_039922575.1 Ginsengibacter sp. | reverse complement strand
GCCATAGCAAATATTTCTCCTTTATAATATTCGCTTTTGTTCAGCGCTTTTCTTTCTTCATTAAGATATTCTTTTTCAGACACCAATGTTTTTGAAATTGCTGGCATAATTGTATATTATTTGCTATAAAATTAAATCATTTTTATTGAATCTATTTTAGGAGAACATCCATCCGGTTTCCTGTTAATTCTGTCAAAGAAAATTATTAATAATAACAATGTGAATTACTATTTGGTCGCAACACAATTTTAAATGAATAAAATCTATTTCCTTTGTAACAATGTCTTTATTTATTACATCGCTCAATTCGGGAAGTAATGGCAATTGTTATTACGTAGGAAACGATACTGACGCTATTTTAATAGATGCCGGAATCTCTTGCAGGGAAATTGAAAAGCGAATGCATCGCCTGGGTTTAAACTTGCGGAAAGTAAAAGCGGTTTTTGTCTCCCATGAACATTCGGATCACATTAAAGGCATCTCTGTATTGTCTAAAAAGTATCAGCTTCCGGTTTATATTACAGAACTGACCCTCAAAAACGGTGGATTTTTTATTGAAAAACATTTGGCGATTCATTTTAAAACGAATGAAAGTATTTCTATTGGAAATCTATTAATCACTGCCTTTCCAAAGCCTCATGATGCATGTGATCCCTGTAGCTTTGTTGTGTCATGCGATGGGGTAAATGTGGGTGTTTTTACTGACATTGGTGCGCCTTGCGAAAGCCTGGTTTCTCATTTTAAAAAATGTCATGCTGCTTTCCTGGAAGCGAATTATGACGAAGAAATGCTGGAAAACGGTAATTATCCCTATCACCTGAAAAAACGCATAAGAGGGGGAAGTGGCCATCTTTCCAATAAGCAGGCTTTTGCGATTTTTAAAAGTGAACGTTCACCTTTTTTAACGCATCTGATTTTATCGCATCTCTCAAAAAATAATAATAATCCTGAATTAGTTCAGCAATTATTTAATGAAAATGCTAACGGAATAAATATTGTAGTGGCCTCAAGATATGCAGAATCAGAAGTGTATGAAATTGGACATTTACCGGCGAAAATGATTGTTTCGTTAAAGCAAATTTTTATTCAAACGGAGCTCGTGTTTTAATTTGGTTAGGAATTATTTTCAAACAAACGTGAGGAAGCACCTGTTCACATTATCATGCTATTAAAAAGCGTATTTTGACAAAGCTTTTAAAAATAAAAAAAAAGTGCGCAAACCAGGCGCAATAATTTCATGTAAGTTTGTTATTACATCTCATTTATGATCTCAAGATTCTTATACCAAAGCATTGTCTGGAAAGGGTTGGTGTATTTCTCTTCTTTTATTTTAAACATACTGATTGCACGCCATTTTGAAGCTGCTATTAGCGGTAACATTTATTATTTAATAAATGCTTATTCTCTTGTTCTGTTAATTGTAAGTATGAGTTTGGAATCGGGTATTGTCTATTTTGGAGTAAAAAAAGAAATTGAAATGGGGAAACTCCTCAACTTTTCTTTGCTTTATACTGCTGTGGTAGCCCTGTTTTTGGGGTTGATAATATTTCTTTTCAAAAATATTTCATTTAGTGGGATTTCGCGTGGGTTGTTTATTGTTTCCGCCCTTTCTTTCATTTGCGGAAACTTATTGATTTCTTATGGTAACAGTTTGTTCAATGCAGAAAAGAATTTTGTGTGGCCAAATGTTGTGGCACTTTTTATAAATGTGGCTCTATCAATTATTTTAATCATAAAATGGAGTTCACACAACAGTCATTTTACCAATGATTTTTATTTTTATATTTATTTCCTGAGTTTTCTGTTTACAGGAATTGTTATGGCCATTATTTTTTATTTTTTTTATCTAAAAAAATTAAGATTCTTATTACCTACAGCGAAAGAATTTAAAAAGATTTTCAACTATTGTTCTCTCGCATGGATAGCAAATATTCTTTTCTTTCTGTTGTACAGAATGGATTATTTTTTTGTAGAAAAATATTGCACCGCACAGGAATTGGGGAACTACATTCAAGTATCTAAAATTGCGCAGATGTTTTTTTTAATTCCATCCATTGCCGCCGGCGTCATTTTCCCTTTGACCGCTTCGGAAGGGAAGGAATCCGTGTTCAGGTGGCTCGCGATCTTATCAAGAATTTTTTTATTCTTTTATGCAATTATCTGCCTTGTTTTAATTATTTTAGGTAAATGGTTATTCCCATTTGTATTTGGGAATTCTTTTCAAAGTATGTACGTTGCGTTTGTTTTCCTGGTTCCGGGTATTTTATCTTTATCCGTTTTATATACCTTAACAGCCTACAATGCAGGCATCAATAAAATTAGTATCAATATTGCAAGTTGTGTTTGGACATTGCTGGTCATTTTAGTGGGGAATATTTTATTAATTCCCTGGTACAGTATTAATAACGCAGCAATGGTAAGCAGCATAGGATATATAAGTATGTTGATTTATTTAATGACCGTTTTTAAGAGGAAAAACCAGGTGAAACTTTCCGGCTTTTTCCTTTTCAGGTATGAGGATATTGCAGCATTGAAAAAATTTATAAAAAATTCAAAAAAAGATTCAAATGGGATTCAGCAGTAACGACCTCTATACCAGTGGCGAATATTTTTCAAAAAAACCTACATGGGATGATGAAGATACTGCGTGGAAGGCTGGTATTATTCAGCAATTAATAATGTCGAATCATATTTCATTAAATGAGGTGGTAGAAGTGGGATGCGGAGCCGGTGGCGTTTTGCAACATTTATCTTTACTATTTCCATCTGCCAAATCATGGAAAGGATACGATATTTCAAATGATGCTATCGCATTGGCTCAAAAGAAAACATCAAATAAAATCACTTTTTATAATGAAGATTTTGCCAATTTAAAAATTACGGGTCAAACGGATCTTTTGCTTTGCATAGATGTAGTGGAGCACATAGATGATTACTATGGGTTTCTTCAAAAATTAAAAGGGCGTAGCGCTCATTATATTTTTCATATTCCATTAGACCTGAGTTGCAGAACATTACTAAAGCCACATGTAATGCTGGAACAGAGAAACACAGTTGGCCATCTTCATTACTTTTCAAAAGAAATAATTGAGTGGGCGCTGAAAGATACCGGATTCACCGTTATTGATTGGCTTTATACCAAGCCTGTTATTGATTTCCGGCCGAAAAAAAATCTAAAGGCGAAAATTAAAAAAGTGCTTAGGAACATGTCTTTTTCAATTAATAAAAATATGAGTGCAAAACTTTGGGGTGGGTATTCTATGATGATTCTGGCAAAATAAAAGAACGATAAATTAAAATTATATAAAACTTTTTTTATTTTAGAAATGATCTGATCATTATTAAAAAATTATTTACGGTATGATGGCCTTTCTATTTTACAAAGATGAACGAAAGAAATAATAATACAGAAATATTAGTTTTACCGTCGTGGTACCCCTCGGAAGTAGAAAAATTTGCGGGCGATTTTATACAGCGGCATATTGAAGCTATTGCTTTGTACTGCCATCAATTTGTAATTCATGTTGTAAAAGACGAACATGCAAAAATTACAAAAAATGTAGTCTCTTTTGCAACTATTAAAAACAATTTTACTGAACAAATAATTTATTACCATATAAAAAAAACCGGCTTTGGTTTACTTGATAAATTGTTATCGAACAGGAAATATAACCGGGTATATAAAAATGCGATAAAGACTTATGTAAAAAATAGCGGAAAGCCTGCGCTCGTCCACGTTCATGTCGCTATGAAAGCTGGTATGATGGCTGTTTGGCTGAAAAGAAAATATTCCATTCCCTACATACTTTCTGAGCATTGGTCGGGCTATTTACTAGTATCAGATTTGAAATTTATAGATTATAATATCGCATTTAAAATCTGGACGAAAAGGGTATTTGCGAAGGCATCTGCAGTCACAGTTGTTTCTGATTATCTCGGGAAGGAAATACAGCGATTATTTCCTTCTGTAAAGTATTCTGTGATACCCAATGTGGTTAATTCAGAAATTTTTTATCCCGTGGAAAAGAGACCTTCCGATACTGCACTATTTATACACGCTTCTACCATGAATTACGAAAAAAATGTAGAAGGGATTTTAAAAGCGTTTAACATTGTGAAAAAGACAAATCCTCATTTTTTGTTGCACTTGTATGGGGCTCAAAACGAATCAATAAATAAATGGATCAGCTCATTTCAGTTGAATGAAAATGTTGTCTGCTACGGTGAAGTGTCGCAAAAGGAATTGGCATCTGCCATGCAACAATCAGATGCTTTGATCATGAACTCAAGGTTTGAGACCTTTGGTTGTGTGGTGATAGAAGCCAATGCCTGTGGGGTTCCTGTCATTGTTTCAGATATCCCGGTATCGCATGAATTAATAACCGAAAATGTGAATGGTGTTTTTGCCGCTGAAAATAATCCTGAAAAACTATCAGAAGTCATTCTATCTTTTTTAGATAAAAGAAATTCTTTTAATCAATTGGAGATTGCTTCTACCGCAGAAAAATATTCGTATAAAAATGTGGGCCGGCAATTTTATGAATTGTACCAATCGGTATTTGCTGAATAAGATTTGACAATTTTTTAAAGGCTGTCAAATACGGAGCATATCAGGGATGGCCTTCTTTTCTGGCCAGCTCGCCTTCATCCAGATCTTCATCTTCTTCAGGTGGTGTTTTCAGGTGAGCATCTTTTGAAATATCTTTTTCTGCCTGTTTGTAAGCTTCTTCAACATGTTCAGAAGGTTTCTCATTTTTCGATATTTTTTCTTTATCTGAAGAAGAATTCTTTTTTTGCATGA
>JBDTEK010000127.1:0-8915 GCA_039922575.1 Ginsengibacter sp. | reverse complement strand
TCGTTTTCAGAAAGGCATTTTTTGAAATTAATTCCTACACATCCTGGTTGATTAAGAATTTGATCAAGGATGTTACGGCCAATGTAATAGCCTGGTGTAGCATCAGGGTTTGCTTCTCTAAAAGCATTTACCAATTTGGTACCTTCAGCCAATCCGATGTCTTCGCCTACTTCAGCAAGACTTTTTGTGTCTAACACTTCATTTTGTTTCATGATTTGTAAGTTTTTGTGGTTTTTAAATGTGGGTTTTTTGTGTAATCTCCAGTGCTAACTTCTCTAAAAAGTATTTCTTATGCAACCAGTCAAATTGTGAACCAAATAATGTATTTTTGCTGTAATGCAATACAGATAAGCATCTCATTCATTTAAGGACGTAAATAAACGATGCATAAACGCGTAAATTCACTATGCGAAAATAGTAAAATTACTATGGAGATTTTTGGTTTAAATACGTTCGTAATTATACTATAACCGGTAAAATAGATTGTGAAAAATGACCAGGAGCGGATATTCTGTTTCCCGGATTTTTAAAAAAAAAGTGGAAATTAAACTTTGGAGTGTAGTAATTTTGATATTTTTTTTGTCGCCTTATTGGTTAAATCAAATAGAAGTTGAAAGCAAATTGAAAATGGATATAGTTGTGAAATTCAATAACAATCAACTTTTTCAATGGGGAAAAATGAATATAATTGTCATTAGCACAATTCCTTTTTATTTCATCTGTTAGAAACCATTAATTTTATGCAAAAACGAAAAGAATTTGGATAGCTTTACATGGTAGGAATAGGAATTTTACTTTCGTACATTTCCGCATTTTTAAAAATAGTAATCATTAAAATTGGAACATTATATAATACTTTGATGAAAAACCCGTTATTCTAAAAATTTTGTACTTATCCCTAACTGTATAATTCAATGCCACCTTTAAATGTAATTAAAATCGCTATTGCCGATGATCATAAAATTTTTAGAGACGGTATAAAGATGGCGCTCAGTTCCAAAGAAAATTTAAAGATGATTTGGGAGGCTGAAGATGGCAAAGATCTTTTGCATAAAATGACTATTAAGAAACCAGATGTATTATTAATGGATATCAGAATGCCTGAAATTGATGGTATTCACGCAATTGAAATACTAAGAAAAGAGTATGAAGATCTTAAGATAGTAGTGCTCACCATGTATGACGATCAGCAAATGATCAGTAAAATGATGGAGATGGGCGCCAATGCTTATTTGACCAAAACGACTGATCCGGATGAGATTTATGAGGCAATACTTACCTGTATGAATGAGGAGTTTTATTTTAATCAATTGGTAAATAACGCCGTGATGGGAAAATTAATGCAGAAGAAAAATGTGCACAGGCATTATGGCGGGCAGGTTCCGGTAACATTTAATGAAAAGGAATTAAAAATTTTACAATTGCTCGGAGAAGACAAAACCACGGATGAAATTTCAAAAATAATTTTTTTAAGTCCAAGAACTATCGAAACGATCCGTCAAAATATGAAAAGTAAAGTAGGCGCGAAAACAATTGGTGGTTTGATTATGTATGGAATGCGGAATAAGATGATTGAATGAGCAGGACACAAAAGGCGAAAGACAGTGTCGGTTGTCGGTGGTGATAGCTTTCAGTTTTGATCCTCGCCACTCCAGGTCATTACGAAAAACTGCGAGGATTTTTAGCGAAGTTTTGAGGCAATCTCAGGTGTGGGATATTACATATCAGGCACTACCGGCTATTATTTTCATTTATTAAGATTGGCACTATGCAGATGAGCGATTCTTTTCAAAATTCATTCAGTTATTGTATTGCCTTTTTTGCAAAATGTGTTATTTTCCCTTCCTCCTAAGACGGCATAACTCAGCTAGTGAGATTATCGGATTCATATCCGTCCATGGCGGACGGCGGTTCAGGTATGCTTTTTTTCAGGAGGAATATTCGTTGTTTTAAATTGTGGTAATTGCGAATAAGCCATTCTTTTCAAAATTCATTCAGTTTTCGTATTGCCGTTTTTGCGTAATGTATTATCTTCGCCGCCCAAAAATGTCGGGATAGCTCAGCTGGTTAGAGCATCGGATTCATAACCCGAAGGTCGGCGGTTCAAGTCCGCTTCCCGATACTATCTGGAACTCTTATTAAATAAGGGTTTCTGTTTTTTTAGGTCTCTCTGATTTGTATTGATTTAATCTTTTTCTTAAATCGGAACAACTCATCCAGATACCATTATAATTATTACTGCTTTTTTAGTAACTTACGGCCGAGATTGCTCCCGCAAGATCAATCAGCAAAATCTAACTTAAATCACAAGGCCGTATAATTTTTACGAAGGCAAAACTAATAAAATCAGGATCCAATTTAAGAAAAGGTCTATGAAAAACCCAGGCTCTCTTGAAAAGAAAGCCCGATTTATTCGATTAATAATATTTGATATGGGAAGTACAAAGAAGGAACCACTAAAATTAATTCAGACGCAATGTTGCATTTGTGAGTCAGGCGATGTGGAAACAGTTGGTGTAGGCAAAGATTTTGAATATGATACCAGCCCCGATACTTTTTCAGCAGTGAGGTGCCACTCATGCGGTTTAGTTTTTTTAAATCCACGCCCGGATATTTCGGAGTTTGAAAAGATTTATCCGGCAAATTATCATGCTTTTAATTTTAGTGAAAAACAATTCGGAATAGTTTACAAAATCAGGTCGTGGCTGGAATCGAAACGTCTTTTAAAATGGTGCAAAAGTTTACCTGAAGATGCACGGATTTTGGATGTAGGATGTGGCGATGGATTTCATTTGAAATTATTGCGGGAATATGGTAAGAAATCCTGGAGACCTGAGGGCATTGATCTCGACGAGCGGGCAGTAGAAATGGCGCGAAAGTCAGGTTTAATCGTTCATCGGGGGAATGTAGAATCTATTGATTTGCCTCCAGGAAGCTATGATTTGGCTTATATTGTTCAAACAATAGAACATGTAGAAAATCCTGTTGAAGTTTTGCTGGGTATTCGCAGACTTTTAAAACCGGGTGGAAAATTAGTGATTGTTACAGATAATACTGATTCTATAGATTTTGGCTTTTTCAAAAAAAACTATTGGGGGGGCTATCATTTTCCAAGGCATTGGAATTTGTTTAATAAAAATTCAATGAGAAAATTAGCTGAAAAGATCAATTTTGAAGTTGAAGTTTTAGAATCAGAGGTAAGTCCAGTGAATTGGGTTTATTCAATACACAACTGGTTGGTTGGTAAAAAAGCGCCCAACTGGCTCATTAATAGGTTTACACTCGGATCGCCTGTTTCTTTATCTGTTTTTACTATGTTGGATATTATTCTTCAGACCATGAAAAGAGGAGCACTTTTGCACGTGATTTTGAAAAAACCGTCATAGAAATTTGTTCCTGATCTCCCTCACTTTTCTGCACAGAGTCTTGATGTCCGTGCAACTTATGATTGGTTCACCCACAATTCGCCACTCACGATTCGCCTGCTAACCTTTAAGTTTAATTTCTACATAGGTTCTTCACCTTTTAAAGTCTCAATTAGTTTTTTTACTTTTTTTTGCGTTCTCCAGTAAACGTCTTCCATAAACATGTGTGAAAATTCTCCATTGCGGCCCACGCTCAAAAGATTTTCAATGTTAGTTGATTGCTGAAAAGCTCTTCGTTCGGGTTCGTACTCCCTAAGAAAAACAGGGTAAGAAATGGTGGTTCGCAATACGTCACTACCTAAAAATCTCTTTCTTATATCAGGAATAACGGGTTCAAGGTGACTCAGACAAAGTTCTGTTAGCTTTGCTTCATCCATCATCCACATCTCATCATTTTTTTCGCAACCAATATCTGCTGTAATGATGGTTTTGCCTGAAGGAGCCAACCAGGGCATTGAGATGGTGGCTTCAGTAAGACGAAAAAAAGCAAAATCTTTTTCCGGAAACCACATTACTGTATCAGGTAACAAATGGCTTCCTAAAAATTTCATATTAATAAATATCATTGGGCGGTATTGGAAGCGTAATTCGCTTTCTAAAGAATGAGTACCTCTCACCATTTTTGCCAGAATATTTACCGGTGCTGTACTTATGACGGCGCCTACCTCATGATTTTCACCCTTCACTTTTACCGCTACCGCTTTCTCTTTTTCGATAATAATTGCTTCCACAGGGCATTTTAGCCTTATGGAATCTTCCAATCCGGTAGCCAGTTTTTCACAAAGTGTAGAAATGCCCTTATTAGGGTAAACGTGCCAAACATGAGGAGTTTCCGGTTTTTCGCGGTTATACCCACAGGCAACTGCGCGGCCGGAAAGCAGGCCTGCGAGTTTTAAATAAAGAGTTTTTGCTATACTTCCTCCGAATAAACCATCACCAAGTGAGGCGGACAGGTGAGGAGCAGCAGCTCCCGACCATGCCTCAATAAGTGGCAAGGCTATTTCATCTGCAAGTGCCGGACCATATTTATTTCGGAACCAATCAGCCGCTGATAGAAGGATTTCCCTCTTTCTGAGTGATTTTAATTGATTCTGTAAGTAGCTGAGAGAAAATCTGGGCACCATCACTAGACCAAAGGGATAATTATAAGATTTTCCTTTATACCAAACAGCTTCACCGTAATGTTTCACGAGTCTGCATTCAGAATCAACTCCAATCGCTCTAGCCAGGCGATTAGTGATGAAATGCGCGCCAAAATCGTGGCTAAATCCCTCATCGTCTGTAAAACTTGTAGCAAGCCCCGCGATTTTTTCCCCTGCTTCATAAAGAATAAAGGGAATATTTTTTTCCTTCAAAAGGTTTGCAGCTGTTAATCCCGCAATGCCAGCTCCAATTATGGCAACTGGTTTCTTAATTTCCATAAATAAAAGTTAATTTTTAGAACACAAAAATCTTAATTACAATTTTGATACAAGGCTTTAATTTAGGAAGGATTTAGTTTAGGAAGAAGATTATTAGATCTTCTTGGCCTCAATTTACAAGTTATTGATCAACTATCCAACAGAATATTTCTTTTTCTTTCAGAATTTTTAACTTTTAAAAACTTTTTAATTTACTTATTAAGAAGCCTTTAAAATTGTTAGAATATTTTTTATTCCGTTAAATTATATAAAGATTTATGGTTCAATAGCTTATTAAGATAAATTTACTATATGTGGGGAAAATGAGAAAAAAAATACCCACTTTGTGTGGAAAATAGATCTTTGGCATAAATTTTGACGAATTATGAGCGAATTTTGAATCCAATCAATAATGAAGTTTAAATCAGTATTTTTCTATGAATGTATTTGACAAAAACCATCTCTCTAAGACTATTTCTCCCATTTTCTCATTCTTAAAGCCATTTTTAATATCAAGGCCTGACTTATTGAATTTTATTAAATTCATATAATGTCTAATATCTACTTTTTATTTCCAACTTATCAAAAAATAATTACAAAGAAATCAATCGAAAAACCATGAAATTATTTCTATTACTGCCTTTCTTTTTTTTAGGCTTAAACGCTCACGCCACCGATTACTATGTTTCTGCAAATGGGAATGACGCCAATAACGGCACTACCGCTTCATCCTCCTGGAGAACATTAAACAAAGTAAATTCCTTTTTCAGTTCCTTAAGGCCTGGAGACAGGATATTGTTAAATAGAGGAGATGTTTTTTATGGTAGTATTAATGCAAGTAAAAGTGGTACATCTGGTTCTCCAATTACTATTAGTGCATATGGATCAGGTAATAAGCCTGTAATCACTGGTTTTACCAGCGTTACTTCCTGGAATAATTTGGGGGGTAATATTTGGGAAAGCAGTAATGCGGTATCCACATTACCCTATACCAACATGGTGGTTGTTAATGGAGTGAATACTGCGATGGGAAGGTTTCCAAATTCTGGCATGCTCACCTATCAAAGCCATTCGGGCCAAAATCAAATTACAAGTAATGGACTTAACGGTTCAACGAACTGGACCGGCGCCGAATTAGCATTGTTTGTGACTACATATACAGTAGGACGAAATTTGATTACTGCTCAATGGGGAGGAACCTTAACTTTTAATAATGATCCTGCAGATGATAACATACAATATGATAACCAGGGATTTATTATTCAAAACGACCCCAGAACCCTTGATACCTTGAATGAATGGTATTATAATCCTTCCAATCAAAAATTACGGATTTATAGTTATGGAAATCCAACTAATGTTCAACTTTCAACTGTTGAAAACTTAATTTATTTAAATGGGAATGATTATATCACAATTGATAATATTTCGTTGCAGGGTTCGAATACAACTTCTATTTTAGTGAAAAATTCAAAGTATAGTACAATTCAAAATACTGATATTAATTTTTCCGGCAAAGATGGTATTGTTGGCGCTTATTGGGGCAATTCAATTGGTTTGCAAATATCCAATTGCAATATAAATAACAGCAACGGGAACGGAATTGATTTGTCCAAAGATTGCAACAATGCAATTGTTCGGTTGAATACAATTAATAATTCCGGTAGCTTGTTGGGAATGGGTTCAAACGGCCGTGGTAATGGAAATGGTAGTGGATCATATGGAGGGATATATATATCTGGTGATGGTTCACTGGCTGAATATAATTCCTTGAATTATGTTGGTTATAAGGGAATAAGTTTTTTCGGCGATAATTCTGTAGTACAAAATAATTTTATTAATGGATTTTGTCTTTTATTGCATGATGGGGGCGGAATATATACTAGTAATGCCGGCGGGTTTATTTCACATACCGGAATGAAAATTTTAAATAATATTTTACTAAATGGTCCAACAAATCCAGGAATTTATGGAGATGACAGGTCCAATGGTATACAAATTACAGGTAATAGTATATACAATTGTAAAGTTGGGGTTTATCTTCATAACAATTGGAATATGAATGTGTCAAATAATACAGCTTTTAACAATGTTTTTGCTGGATTTCAGATTAATAATGAAGACCTAGCTGTCACTTTACATGATATAGCTGTCAACGGAAATATTTTTGCAGCAAAAACCTCTGCCCAATACAGTGCATTTTTTTGGCCAGGTGAAAGAATTATTATTTCCCCCAATTTAAATTTTGATAACAATTATTATGCAAGACCTATTGATGACAAAACAACTATAGGAGTACAAACTAATACACCATACTCATTTATTCAATATGGTGTATCTGGCTGGCAGCAATATTCTTCAAAGGATTGGAGTTCAAAAAATTCACCTAAGGCCATTTCTGACATTAATGATTTGAGGTTTGAATACAACGCAACTTCATCAAGTAAAACTGTAAGCCTCGGGGCTAATTATATTGATGTTAAAAATGTGTCTTATAATGGTAGCATAACGCTTGCACCTTTCACTTCTGCACTTTTGATTAAAAATGGCGCTTCAACAAACCAACCGCCGACCGCGCAGGCAGGAAATAATCAAACTATAGCTCTACCAACATCTACTGTTACACTTAACGGAAGTGGAGTAGATCCTGATGGGTCAATTTCTGCATATACCTGGACAAAAATTTCCGGGCCAGCATCAGGTACTATAACAAGCCCAAATTCCCCAAGTACCACTGTAACTTCTTTAGTTCAGGGTACCTATCAATTTCAATTAATGGTTACTGATAATAGTGGGGCTACAGGATTGGCTACTGTTCAGGTAATTGTGAATGCCGCGCCACCCATTAATACTCCAGTAGCCAATGCCGGTACCGACCAGTCAATAACTTTGCCGACAAATACTACCTCATTAAACGGAAGCGGAAGCGTTGCGGGTGGTACCATATCAGCATTTAACTGGACACAAACATCAGGACCTTCAGTTGGCACAATTACCAATGCGAACTCTGCCTCAACAACTGTAACAGGACTGGTACAAGGCGTTTATCAATTTCAATTAAAAGTTACAGATAACAATGGCGCCACAGCTACTTCTTCCATGCAAACAAGTGTAAATGCCGCAGGTAACTTGCTACCTGCTGTAAACCCTGCTAACACGGTAAATGGTATTGATTATAAATATTACGAAGGAAGTAATTATACTGTTGTTCCTGATTTTTCCACGCTAACCCCCGTAAAGACTGGAGCAGCAAACAACTTTGATATCACCTTAGCAAACAGAGCTACTATATTTTCCTTCAGTTTCACAGGTTATATCAATGTGCCTGCTGATGGTCAATATACCTTTTATACTTCTTCAGATGATGGTAGCATGTTGTATATAGACGGTGTTCTTGTAGTAAATAATGATCAGCAACATGGCATTCAGGAAAATTCTGGTACCATAGGCCTAAAAGCGGGAATGCATGCTATTTCAGTTGGTTATTTCCAACAAGGGATGGATAAAGTATTGACAGTTAGTTATGCAGGCCCTGGCATTTCCAAACAGGTTATTCCACCATCTGCTTTATTCAGAGTTTTTTCTTCAGGCGGCGGCTTGCTACCTGCTGTAAACCCTGCTAACACGGTAAATGGTATCGATTATAAATATTACGAAGGAAGTAATTATACTGTTGTTCCTGATTTTTCCACGCTTAATCCTGTAAAGACCGGAACGGCAAATGGCTTTGATATTTCCCCGGCCAGCAGTATTTATATATTTTCATTCAATTTTACTGGATACATAAATGTTCCATCTGATGGCCAGTATACATTTTATACTTCTTCCGATGATGGTAGTCTGTTGTATATAGATGGTGTTCTTGTTGTAAATAATGATCAACAGCATGGGGTGCAGGAAAGATCGGGCACAATAGGCTTACAAGCAGGCAAGCATGCGATATCGGTTGGTTTTTTCCAACAATATGGTGACAAAGTTCTGACTGTGAGTTATGCAGGCCCTGGCATTTCCAAACAGGTTATTCCATGGTGGTCGTTATTCAGGGTTTCGACCGGATCGAGATTTAGTAATAACAGTCAATTGGCGACAA
>JBDTEK010000126.1:0-10858 GCA_039922575.1 Ginsengibacter sp. | reverse complement strand
ATTACAGGGCTAAAAGACATTTTAAAAACACGAAACAGCAAATCAAAAGTAATAGCTAAAATAGAAAAACCTGAAGCGGTTACTAATATCAGGGATATCATTTTGGAAAGCGATGCCATTATGATAGCCCGTGGAGATTTAGGAGTAGAACTGCCGATAGAAAAAGTACCGCTTATCCAGAAAGAAATTATCCGCAAATGTATGCACCGGGCCAAACCGGTAATTGTTGCTACGCAAATGATGGAAAGTATGATGGACCGCATCAAACCTAACAGAAGTGAAATTACTGATGTAGCTAATGCCGTCCTTGAAGGTGCTGATGCGTTAATGCTAAGTGGAGAGACAGCTACAGGGCAATATCCAACTCTTGTAATTGAAACCATGAGTAAAATAATACTTGAAGTTGAAAAAACTGCTTATGACTACAACCGCGATGATATTTTGGCGCCCCAACCCCACTCCCCTTCATTTTTAAGTGATGCTATTTGTTATAGCGCCTGTAAACTGGCTCATGATGCAAAAGCTGATGCCTTAATAGGAATGACGCAAAGTGGCTATACGGGTTTCATGTTAAGCAGCTATCGTCCAAAATCTTATCTATATATATTCAGCAAGGAGCACAGCCTCATCAATCAATTAAGCCTAAGTTGGGGTGTAAGAGCCATTTTTTATGATGAAGAAGTAAGTCTTGATGAAATTTTTGCCGATCAGATCAGAATATTAAGGGAGCGTGGCTTTCTCAAAAATGGCGATGTAGTAGTTAATACAGGGAGTACACCCGTCAGCTTACATCTGCCCACTAATGTACTGAAAATTACTAAAATCAGCGAATGATCAGGATTAACAAATAAGAAAAATTGTTCTGGGGTTCCGAAGGATCTGCATTACAGTTTTTTTCCATCTCCAGAATTTTTTACTCCTCTAAAATTCCTTTTAGTACATTTAAAGTTAAAACTGTTAAAATGAAAAAAAAATTCACATTCATTTTCTTTCTTTTATTTTCATTTTCATCTTTTAGCCAAAATGCTGACAGCACGTGGTTTGTAAATAATTATACCAAATTAGAACAATACATTCCAATGCGCGATGGAGTAAAATTGTTTACTTCTATTTATATTCCCAAAGATCAAAACAGCAAACATCCGTTTTTAATGACACGCACTCCTTATTCATGCTCACCTTATGGAGGTGACAAGTTTACGGGAATGTGGAATTCTTATAAAATGGCTTATGCTAAAGAAAATTTCATTTTTGTAACACAGGATGTAAGAGGAAGATACATGAGTGAAGGAGAATTTGTGGATGTAAGACCTTTCATTAAAAATAAAAAAGGTAAGGAAACCGATGAAGCGAGCGACACTTATGATGCCATAGATTGGCTGGTAAAAAATATTAAAAACAATAATGGAAAAGTGGGTGTTACCGGCACTTCTTATCCCGGCTTTTATTCTACAGAAGCCGCTCTAAGTGGGCATCCCGCATTAGTAGCAGTAAGCCCGCAGGCACCAGTAACCGATTGGTTTATGGGAGATGACTTTCATCATAAGGGAGCATTTTTTGTAATGGATGGATTTTCTTTTTATCCCACTTTTGGAAAGCCCCATCCTAAACCCACCCAAAATTATGGCGAAGGTTTCCAGTTCAATTCCGATGACAATTACAATGCTTATTTAAAAACAGGCGCTTTAAAAAATTTCGCAAAACTTATTGGCGACAGCATCAAATTCTGGCATGAGCTTTACCAACATCCCAACTATGATGCATGGTGGCAGGCACGCAATGCGCGAAATGGATTGTATAATGTAAAACCAGCCATGCTTTGGGTAGGAGGTTTATTTGATGCTGAAGATTGCTTTGGCGCATGGAATTCATATAAAGCCAATGAAAAACAAAGTCCGCAAACCAGCAGCAAAATTGTAATGGGGCCCTGGTATCATGGCCAATGGAGCCGTGAAGGAAGCTTTTTGGGAAATGTAAGGTTTGGAAGCAATACCTCTGCGTATTTTCAAGATAGTATTGAAATTCCTTTCTTTAATTATTATTTATTAGGAAATGGGAATAATGCAAATTTTTCAGAAGCCAATATATTCTTTACAGGCGAAAATAATTGGAAAAAATTAGATACATGGCCGCCAAAAAATGTTGAAGAACAAAACCTTTATTTAGGTGCCGGCGGTAAATTATCCTTAAACAGAAAACCAGTACTAACAGTAAAGGACAAACGAAAATCAAACGAAAGCTTCGATGAATATACAAGCGATCCGGCACATCCTGTTCCATACACACAGGATGTTCATTTCAAAAGAACACGTGAATATATGACCGATGATCAGCGCTTTGCTTCGCGCAGAACTGATGTATTAACTTATGAAACTGAAATTTTAAATAAGGAGGTAACTCTTGCAGGGCCTGTTATTGCTGATTTATTGGCTTCTATTTCTACAACCGATGCGGATTTTGTCATAAAATTAATTGATGTATTTCCTGACGATTTTAAATACAGTAAAGACATTAAAGGAAATGATAAAGACTATCCGATGGGCGGTTATCAAATGCTGGTTCGCGCAGAGATCATGCGTGGGAAATTCCGCAATAACTTTGAAAAACCAGAGCCTTTTGTTCCCGGAAAAATTACCGAAGTAAAATGGCAGCTTCCCGATGTGGCTCATACTTTTTTAAAAGGCCATCGCATTATGATCCAAATTCAAAGCAGTTGGTTTCCTCTGGCAGACCGTAATCCACAAAAGTTTATTGATATTTATAAAGCAGACGATAGCGATTTTCAAAAAGCAAATATCAGAGTCTATCATGATGCCGCGCATCCTTCAAAAATTATATTACCTGTGTTAAAGTAAATTTGTAAATTAGTAGTAAATAATTTTTATTGAAGCAATCATAATAGAACCCAAAAATAAAAAAGAACTTGATGTGGTAAAAGAGCCATCAAAGCACATGGGAATAAGATCATTTAGTATCAGTAATGAAAATAAAAAATATTTGGAAAGCTTAAAAATTATCAAAATGTATTCTGAAGAAGATTTAAATGATCCGGATGTTATAAAACAAATGAGTAGGGAAAAACGTAGTCAATGGGCGCATTATAATCTTTCTACATTATCCCTTCATAATCCTAAAGCAACAGCGTCAATGGAATTAATAAATGAAGTATTACATAACATAAGAAAGTCAAAAAATGGCAGGAAAAAGAATGATTCGTAACTTCAAACAAAAACTATCTATGGAAGCGATATTAATTGAACCCAGGAACGAGAATGAAATGAAAATGGCAAAAGAACTGATAAAGAAAACCGATATTCCGTCGTTCCTTATTAGTGAAGAAAGTAAAAAAAAATTGGCATCAATCAAAATGATAGAAATTGCGGCTAAACATCCAAAATTTAATCTTCCTGATGAGGAAATAATAAACATGATGAAAGAAGAAGAGGACGATGTCTATGGTAAAAAATAATCTTTCAATTATACTTGACACTAACTGGTATATTAGTTATCTTATTAAATCTTCAGATAGTAGATTAACAGTCATTCTGAATGATGAACATATTAATATAATAGCAAGCGATAAATTAATCGAAGAGCTAAGAAACACAGTCAAAAGTAAAAAATTCAGGAAATATTTTTCAATAGCTGAAGCTAACAGTTTATTGAATTATTAAAAGAAGTAGCCTTACTCTGTAATCCAACTTCTTCAATTGCAATATGTAGAGATCCAAAAGACAATTTCTTGTTAGCGTTAGCAAAAGATTCCAAAGCTACTTTTTTAATAACCGGTGATAAAGACCTTCTTGTATTAAAACAATTTGAAAACACCTCAATTATTACGCTAACTGAATTTCTGGACTACCTAAATAAAAAACAACTATGAAATGGATATTGCAGCTTTTTTGCTTGTTCACACTTAATTCTTGTTACAGTCAACCTACAAATACAAATGTAAATTATGTAAAAAAAAACTTCACAAAAATTGATACGGCTATTACCATGCGTGATGGTATAAAACTTTATACCATCATTTATATTCCAAAAGATAATTCAGTAAAATACCCTTTTCTGATGGAGCGCACACCTTACTCCGTAGCGCCTTACGGCGAAAAAAATTATGCAAACTCATTAGGCCCCAATACTGATCTGATGCATGGAAAATACATTTTCGTGTACCAGGATGTACGCGGACGTTATATGAGTGAAGGATTTAACCTCGAAGTAACGCCTTACATTCCCCATAAAATAAATAATGAAGAAGTGGATGAAAGTAGTGATACCTACGACACGGTAGATTGGCTTTTAAAAAACATAAAAAATAATAATGGCCGTGTTGGATTGTACGGCATTTCTTATCCCGGTTTTTATGCAACGGCAAGTTTGCCTGGCGCTCATCCTGCAATAAAAGCGGTAAGTCCTCAGGCACCGGTTACTGATGAATTTATTGGTGATGATGTCAATCATAACGGCGCCTTTTTTCTGCTTGATAATTTTAGTTTTATGAATTATTATGGAAAAGAAAGAAGAGGTCCGGTAAAAGATTATGGTTCTTTAATGTTCAACGTAAAAATATATGATACTTATAATTTTTTTTTAAATCTTGGCCCGATTAAAAACACCCAGTCGTCACAATATTTCGATCATAAAAGTTACATCTGGAATGAATATTTAGAGCATGATACCTATGATGAGTATTGGCAGAAAAGAAACATCCGGCAGTATCTGAAAAATATAAAAATACCAACATTAGTAGTTGGTGGATGGTTTGATGCTGAAGATCTTTTTGGCGCTTTACATACTTATGAAGCTATTGAAAAGCAAAGCCCTGTAAATAAAAACTATCTCGTGATGGGGCCATGGACGCATGGTGCATGGTCAAATAAAATTTGGGATAAATTTGGAACCTATGATTTCCACAGCAATACCAACAAGTATTACAAGGATAGTTTGGAAACTACGTTCTTCAACTATTTTTTAAAAGATAAGGGCGATTTCACTGCGTCCAAAGCCACCGTATTTGAAACCGGAACGAATGAATGGAAACATTTTGCTACATGGCCGCCTGCAAATATTACCGAAACCAATTATTATTTTAACGCGGATAAAAAATTATCTGCTGACATAAATCAAATTAAAAACGGTAATGAAGAGTATGTAAGTGATCCGGCAAACCCGGTTTCTTATACCGGAAAAATACAAGGTAGAAGAAACAATGAGTACATGGTGGAAGACCAGCGTTTTGCAGCTTCAAGAAATGATGTTTTAGTTTATGAAACAACGGTTTTGGATCGTGATGTTACCATTGCAGGAAAAATTATTGCAGATCTTTTTGTGAGCATTTCAACAACGGATGCAGATTTTGTGGTCAAATTAATTGATGTGGTTCCAGCAAGCGAGATTCATCAGTCAAATCCTAAATATACCACAACCAGTGATTTTCAGCGGTTAATACGTGCAGAAATAATGCGTGGAAAATTTAGAAACAATTATGAAAAACCTGAACCATTTGTTCCGGAAAAAATAAATGAAGTAAAAATTAATCTGAACGATGTGAACCATACATTTAAAAAAGGACATAAAATAATGGTACAGGTTCAAAGTAGCTGGTTCCCTTTAGTAGATAGAAACCCACAAAAATTCATGCGCATTCCTGAGGCTGATGAAAGTGATTTTCAAAAATCAATTATCAAAATTTATCATGATGCTTCTCATCCTTCAAAAATTATTTTACCTGTTTTAAGATAGGAGCAAGCCGCGGCCCGCTCTCAATACACGACTTGTCCACCATACAAATAAATTTCTAAATTATCTATTTGCCAAACGTTATTGTAGGAATAGGTTGCAACCTGCCCCTACAATAACGTTTTTTTAATCGCATCAGCTATAAAAACTTCTACGATTAATTTATCTTTGCGCCTCACTACTGTTGAAAAAACAGCAAATTTTCAAATATGAGCCAATCGCCTTTTCAAAAATTCATCAATCCGAAAAACAATGCTGCTATAAAAGAAAAGCATAAGCAGGATAAAAAAATTGCAAAAAAACAGAAAGCAGCTGCCATAGAAAAGCACTTTGAAGATAAACGGGCTGGCCGCGTCAGAGGTTTTGAAAATAAACCGGAGCCCACAAAGAAGTTTGACAAAAGGCAGAAATATCCTCAGAAAAAATCAGAAGGCAATCCACAAAAATTAAGTGAAGCAATATCCGGGGAAAAGAAAAAAACTGTACCGGGAGAAATGCCTTTGAATAAATTCTTAGCCCACTGCGGTGTTACTTCAAGAAGGGATGCTGTCGCCTTAATTATTGACGGAAAAGTCTCTGTGAATAAAAAAACAATTACTCAACCGGCATTTAAGGTGAACGAAAAAGATGATGTGTTTTACAACGGTAAAAAATTGCATGTAACTAAAAACCTGGTTTATATTTTATTAAACAAGCCAAAAGATTATATAACCACTACTGATGATCCACAGCATAGAAAAACGGTTTTGCAATTAACAAAAAATGCAACAGATCAAAGAATTTATCCCATTGGAAGATTAGATAGAAATACCTCCGGAGTATTGCTGCTTACCAATGATGGCGACCTTACCCAGGAATTAACACATCCAAGTTTTAATGTAAAAAAAGTATATGAAGCAAAGCTGGATAAGCCTTTAACTAAAGCAGATTTCGAAAAAATATTGAATGGATTAATATTGGAAGATGGTGAAATTTTTGCCGATGCTTTGGCGTACGCAGATGCAAAAGACAAATCTGTGATCGGCATTGAATTACATAGCGGAAGAAACAGAATTGTGAGAAGAATTTTTGAACATCTTGGGTATGATGTAAAAGGATTAGACAGAGTGATGTATGCTAATCTTACCAAAAAAAATGTGGAACGCGGAAAATGGAGATACCTTAATGAAAAAGAAGTTCGTCTTCTAAAATATATGAATAAAGGTAAAAACGTAAGCGGTGCGGGAATCAATAAAAAGAAACCAAATATTGCAGAATCTCAAAATAATTAGCGGTGAAAGGACTTGATATTATTTTCGAAAACAATGATTTCATAGCTGTTGATAAGCCTTCCGGCATTTTGACGATACCAGACAGGCATGATGAGACGCAGTTATCATTGTACAAAATATTAATGCAGAAATATGGCAAAATATTTATTGTTCACCGCCTGGATCGGGATACCAGTGGCTTGATCCTTTTCGCAAAAAACGAAGCCACACATAAACATCTCTCACAATTATTTGAGCAAAGAAATATTGAAAAATATTATCTCGGAATTGTTCGCGGAAGTATGCCTGATAAATCAGGATCTGTAAACGAACCAATTGCGGAACATCCTTCTCACAAAGGCCAAATGATCATAAGCAAGAAGGGGAAGCCCTCACTTACAGACTATGAAGTGCTGGAGGATTATGGGATCTATTCATTAATTCAATTTAATATTCATAGCGGAAGAACACATCAGATCAGGGTTCACACAAAATCCCTGGGGCATCCGATTGTTAGTGATACTGTCTATGGAGATGGAAAGCCAATTCTACTTTCTTCATTCAAAAAAAAATATAAACTCAGCCGGAACGATGAAGAAGAAAAGCCTATTTTAAGCAGACTTGCGCTTCATTCGCACCGGCTTTCGTTTACAGACCTGCAAAAGAAAAAACATGTTATAGAGTCCCCGCTTCCAAAAGATATGAAAGCTCTTTTGCAGCAATTGAAAAAAAACCGAAAATAGTTATTAACCTATGCCAACTCGGGTTGAGGTGTATATCTTAAATAAGGCTTTACTTCCCTCATTCCTTTAGGAAATTTCACTTTAGCATCTTCATTATTTATTGCCGGCGAAATAATTACATCGTCTTCATAATTCCAATCTGCCGGCGTGGAAACGCTGTACTTTGAAGTAAGCTGAAGTGAATCAATAACCCGAAGTACTTCATTAAAATTCCGGCCTGTTGATGCAGGATAAACAATCATGAGTTTCACTTTTTTATCCGGCCCAATCACAAATAAAGAACGTACGGTAGCAGTTGTAGAAGCATTCGGATGTATCATTCCATACAAGTTCGCTACGGTTTTATCTTTATCAGCCACAATCGGAAATCCTACAGTGCAATTTTGCGTTTCATTGATATCATTTCTCCATGCAAAATGACTATCCAACGGATCTACACTCACTGCAAGAATTTTAGTGTTTCGTTTATTAAATTCTTTTTGAAGCAGAGCCATACGTCCCAACTCTGTAGTGCAAACAGGTGTAAAGTCTGCCGGATGAGAAAATAGAACGCCCCATCCATCACCAAGAAATTCGTAAAAATTAATTTTACCTTCTGTTGTCTCAGCGTTAAAATCCGGAGCCGTGTCGCCCAATTGTAAACTCATAATTTATAATTTAATTATTAAAAGGTTTTGCGAATATATAAATATCCTACTAAATTAGTAGGAATTAATTTATAAATTTGTATTTCTCAATTTTTTTTACATTACCAAAACAATTTTAAATAAAAATGCTATCAAAAAAGACTCAATATGCTTTTCGAGCTTTGGCTCACCTGGCTGTAAATTATGGTAAAGAGCCAGTCAAAATTTCACACATTTCTATTAAGGAAAAAATTCCTTTAAAATTTCTCGAAAATATTTTAAATGAATTAAAAAAAGAGGATATTCTGGAAAGCAAAAAAGGAAAAGGCGGCGGATATATTTTAAAAATCTCTCCTAAAAAAATTAATCTTGCAAAAGTAATCCGCATTATCAATGGGCCAATTGCGCTGGTACCTTGCGCTAGTTTGAACTTTTATGAAAAATGTACCGACTGCGACGAAGAAACCTGTGGAACGAGAAAAATGATGATTATTGCCCGCGACGCAACCTTGAAGGTGTTGGAGAAAAAAACTTTACATGATCTTATAACAGAAAGGTAATTTCCCTATTTCCCCGATGCCCTGTAAACCGATGAACTGCCAAATCTGTTTTTAACCTCATCTATCGCTTTATACAAAACGTTTTTTCTTTCAGTATTTTGAAAGAGATTGGTTTGTACAGCATTGTTATTTAAATCGCTGACACGCACTCCCAGCAAGCGTATAGGTTTCCCTTTCCTGTATAATTTATGAAAAAGATCTTTGGCTACAGGAATAATTTCATCATCAGCAGACGTACGAGCAATGCTTACCTGGCGTGAAGTGGTTTCAAAATCAGGATACCTTATTTTAATAGTAACACAACCAGCTACTTTTTCCTCCTTTCTTAATTCAAAAGCAATTTTTTCTGTCATTCGCACTATTTCAGCCATCAAAAAATTTACGTCGGTTATATTTTCCTGAAAAGTATTTTCTTTTGAAATAGATTTCGGCTCGTGGAATTCAGATATGGTTGACAAATGTTCTCCCTGTGCTTTTTTCCAAAGATCGAAGCCCCATTTACCTAATAAATTTTCCAGGTTTTCCGGCGTAGATGCATGAATATCTTTTATCAATTTAAGGCCATGGTAATTTAATATCTGATTTGTCTGCCCGCCCACTCCGGGTATTTTATCAACAGCCAATGGTGCAAGAAATTCCTTTTCTTTTCCCAAAGGAACCTGAAGAAAACCATTTGGTTTGGCCTCATTGGTAGCCATTTTAGCTACCATTTTATTCTTGCCTATTCCGAAAGAGATAGGCAGCCCGGTTTCATTTATTATCAATTCACGCAACTCAATAGTCCATTTCAAGGGATCAAAAAAATGATCCATTCCCTGCAGGTCAATATAAAATTCATCAATAGATGCTTTTTCAAATAATGGCGCTTTTGAAGCAATTATTCCGGTAACTATTTTCGAATAGCGGGAATACTCTGAATAAGTTCCTTCGATTACAACTGCATGCGGGCATAAGCGCATGGCAGCTTTCATAGGCATCGCCGAATGTACGCCATACTCTCTTGCCTCATAACTGCATGTGGTTACAATACCTCTTTCATTGTGGCCTCCTACTATTACAGCCTTACCTTTCAGTTCAGGCGCTTTCAAAAGTTCCACAGAAACAAAAAATGAATCAAGGTCAAAATGTGCAATCATATTTGAGGAAATCTCCGGCATAATGTAACGCGAATTTACACATTCATTTTCATCAGGCATCTCTATAAATATCTAATAACCCATCAGGGAGATTCACAAATAATTTACGATTTTTTTTATCAATCTTTTCCAATGAATCTTCATGCACCGGTATTAAGGCTTCTTTGTTTTCGATCATAATTTTACAAAGGATCTGATGTGGTTGTTCAATCACTTCTATTACTTCACCAATTTCTACTTCATTGTTTACTACTATAAAACCTAATAACGAAATGGGTGCCGCGCCTGCGGCAAATTTTTTAAAATCTGTTTCAGTTAGCCAAACTTCTTTTTTAAGTAGGGAATGAGCTGACTCTTTGGAAGAAATTCCTTCGATCGAGACTAACGTTTCTTTTTCGTTTTTTATTTTGGTTGAAGAAATAAAATAAGGAAGAAAAGAATCTTTTGACTCTTCAATAAAAATTGTTTCTAATCCTTTTAGAGAAGTTTTTTTCCCGAGAGAATGTTCGAGAACAAACTGGCCCTCAACACCATGAGTGGCAACTAATTTTCCAATTTTAAAATAACTTTCCATTATCGGGTAAAGATATTGCGAAAATATTTTATTGGATTATTGGTTTGTTTATTAGTTGGGTGCATTTCAAATTCCTCTTACTTTGGAGCGCAACAAAGCAGAATAGATCAATTAAGTATTTGAAAATGCACTGGTCGCAGATGGTGTATTTATAATTGTTGCTGGTTGTCTAACATTAATAGAGAATTTTATCAAAAAAAGTCCTCCTTATTACCATATTACCTTAT
>JBDTEK010000125.1:0-9446 GCA_039922575.1 Ginsengibacter sp. | reverse complement strand
TCTCCATGTGAAGTATTCAACATTGGTTTGGTTTCTTCGCTATAGCCCCAGCCATCCTGTGGATCCAGTGAAAATACAGGAATTACACGGAGTAACCGGCCAGAAGGAATTCCGTAAACGCTTACCTGGCCGCTGAAACCGCCAGAAACAAAGTTGTATAATTCATCGTATTTGCCTGGGGGCACATACACCCTGGATGCTGCATCGGAGCCTGTTGCGTCACCCGCGTTTTTTGGCTTACAGCCGGTAATGCTTAATAAAAGTAATGCCGCCATAAGTGATAAAATTGGAAAAAAAATCTTCTTCATAAATTGTAATATTAATTGAGGAAATAAGAGAAACTATTAAAAAGTAAAGAGCAAACTTTTGGTGATCTAATGAAAAATGAATTTCAATAGTCAGGAAAATTTATAAAAGAGTTTGGTAATAAACCAGGAATAAATAAATTATACCTGGTTAGGATCGAAACAATGAATACTATTTTACGCCGTCGTTTTTCCGCATAAATTCAAGGATGTCACGCGCATCAGTATCGCTTAAATTTTGATTGGGCATACGCACCATACAAATTTCCAGCATGGCCTGTGCTTTCGGGTCTTTATCAATCATTTCGTCTGTATTGGTCATAAAATTCATGATCCATTCTGGTTTGTGGCGGCTTGTAACTCCGTGCCATCCAGGGCCTACTAATCTTTCATCGGTCATTTTATGGCAGGATTCACATTTTAATTCTGCGATTTTTTGACCACTTGCAGCCATAGCTGCATCAAGTTTATCACCAACCTTTACATCATGGAATTTTCCTTCACCACGATTAGGATCGTAAGTGGGATTGCCGTTTTCTGTTTTTGCTTCTGTTGTTTCATGCTCTGTGGTTTCATGATTTTCTTTATTACCCCCCGATCCACCGCAGGCGGCAAAAAAGAAGGCTAAAGAACAAACGATGATCATTTTTTTCATAAATGGTAAATTTGGTTTTTTTACTTTGCAATATTACAAGTTCAAAATACTACATTTTATGATGACGATCATAAAATTTAAAATATTTCAATGATTGGTATCATATACCATACCACAAAAGGAAATAGCCAACAATGATAAACTTATTTTAGTTTTGACTGAATTTCTTTTCTCATAGCTTATGAATAAATATACTTTTAGAACAGTGCTGTGGATAAGGGTGGCACTTATTAATTTTTGTATAGTGGCCCTGGCAGGCGTTACTTTAAGGTATAAAATTAATTTCCCTTTGCCTGCTGTAAATCAAAAGCATCTGCTTTATGGTCATTCTAACTTTGCTTTTGCAGGCTGGGTAGCGCTTGTACTTATGGCATTAATGGTTAGTTATCTTCAGCAGCAAAATGTAATTACTAATTATAGAAAATACCATTGGGTATTATTTGCTGATTGTATTGCCGCGTACGGAATGTTCATTTCGTTTATTATTGAAAGTTATGGAATGTATTCTATTACTTTTTCCTGCCTATCTATTTTGATTTCGTACTTTTTTATTTGTTTTTTGTGGCGCGATCTGAATAAAGTGGAAGATAAATCTTATGCGATTAAATGGCTGAAAGCTGCCCTGGCACTGTGGGCTATTTCCTCTTTAGGTGCCCTTGCGCTTGGTTATTTAATGATCAATCACATCATGGTGCAGGATTATTATTTTGAAGCATTGTATTTTTTCCTGCATTTCCAGTACAACGGATGGTTTCTGTTTGCGTGTTTTGGGTTATTGTTTTTCCAGTTGTTTCGCTCCGGTTTTTTGCCTTCAGTTTCTATAAGTAAAAAACTATTTATAATAATGGTGATTACTGTGGCACCCACCTATTTACTTTCCATACTTTGGCTAAAATTACCGAGGCCTGTGCATATAATTGCTGACATTTCAGGAATACTACAACTTATTGTTTTAATTTATTTTATAAGGTTATTTTCTCTAGTTAAAAAGCGTGTTCCCCGCCAATTTTCTAAAACAACAACGTATTTATGGTTTATGGCTTCTGTTGCCTTCATATTAAAGATCATTTTGCAGATGCTTTCAATTGTACCATTTCTAAGCAATTTCGCATTTGGCTACAGGCCGGTGGTAATAGGATATTTGCATTTATCATTTTTAGGAATTATCAGTCTTTTTATCCTGGGATATTTAAATCAATTATTAAGAACTCAAAATCGTCATTTGGACGGCGGCGGATTAATTCTGTTTGTTTCAGGTTTTTTAATACAGGAAATTGTTTTAATGTGCCAGGGGCTTGAAGCGATAGAAGTGCAACCTTTGCCTTATGCCAACATTATTTTATTCGCATCTGCTCTTTTAATGGCGGTAGGATTGATATGGACCACAATAGGGATCAGGAAGAAGGGAAAAATGATTACTAAGTATACACCATGAGTAAAGGTTTTATTAGAGAACAAATAAAAATTTATCAGTTTTTAAACTCAATTTGCTATTTCGGCTAAAGGCTATTAATCAAAGTTTCCTCTCATTACACAGCCAATAAAATGGCAACGTAATGGCAAACAGCCGCCGCCAACACAAAGAAATGCCAAACGGCATGATTGTAAGGATATTTTTCCCATAGATAAAAAATTACACCCAAAAGATACAGCGCCCCTCCGATAAGAATCATAATCATTACCTCTGAAGGAATGTTTATAAAAAAGGTGCGGCCACCCACTATCATAATACATCCCATAGCTATGTAAATAATAGTGGACAAAATATTCCAGCGCCCGGTAAAAAAGATTTTGAAAACGATTCCGATTGCTGTAAGGCCCCACAATATTGCTAACAACGCAATACCAAATGAATTGTCCATGTAGATTAACAGAAAAGGAGTGTAGGTGCCGGCAATCAGAAAATAAATACTGATGTGGTCAAGTATTTCCAATACCCGCTTGACCTGGGCATGTTGAAAACCATGGTACAAAGTAGAGAAAGTAAAAAGTTGTAAAAAACAGAATCCGTAAATAGCGGCACCAATGACGCCGGGAGTATTATTGCTTTTGATGGCAAATGCTATTAGAATGGGGATACTTACAATGCCGAAGATAATGCCAAAGCCATGTATAATACTATTTACCAGCTCTTGCTGAATTCGAGGATTGGGATACTGATTGTGCATTTAATATAATTTGAGGGACAGGCGGGTTTAAATTTTTGTAAAGTTACAATTATCGTTGCCGGCGTTTTATTTGGTTAATAAAGATTGCCTACCTTTTCTTATTTCCTGATTCGTAATAACTGTTTTAACCTTAGTAGGAAAGCTTTGAAATAAATACAGATATAAACCTTATTACCTTCACTGTTAAGCCTGCCATAATAAAGGGATAAGGTTTGGATAAACTATATATCTGAGTTATCATCTAAGGTTAACAACCCAAAAACCGGATTCTACAGAATTTATCGAAGAAAATTTTTTTTTTTGAAAACAGCATTTAATATTTGAAGATGAGCCAAATCATTTTTTAGAACGATTTTGCTCATATTCTAACAGCTTTCTTTTCTTTAATTTTACATTTCATATTTATTTTTAACTAAAGAATTATTTTATGAAAAATATATTAGTCGCTGTCGATTTTTCAGATGCTTCCACTAATGCCTTAAGTTATGCGGCTTTTCTTGCCAATGTGTTTAATACAGGGTTGTTATTGGTTCATGCATATTCAGGCACCTCATATATTGAAGATAACCCTGATACCAGGGTTTATGAATCCGTGAAGGAATTGGAAGCTGCGAACGAAAAATTATTAAAAAAAGAAATAGACGGAATTGCCAGAAAGTTTACTGTTAAAGTCAGAGGCGTAGTAATGAAAGGCAATCCTGTAAATGTGATAAAGGATGTTGCTGAAAAAAATGATTCAGAAATTATTGTTATGGGTATGAAAGGCAAAGGTGAAAGTAATTCAATCTTTGGAAGCACAGCGATTTCGATGATTGATAAAACTCCAATTCCTCTATTAATAATACCTCAAAATGCCGGTTATCAAACTATTGAAACGATCACCCTGGCTTCTGATTTTAATGATGAAGAATTATTGAGCCATTTTACGCTTCTTGACCAATTTATAACGAAATATGATCCATTTATCCAGATATTGAATGTTCAGAAAAAAGATTCCGAGCTGACTGCGGAGATGATAGCCGGGAAAATGAGAACGGGTTTGATCTGGGATAAATACAACCATTCATTTAATATAATTGAGCGTGACAACATAGAAGATGGCATTGATCAATTCTTAGAAAAGCACCCAACAAATATTCTGGTAATGGTAGCGCGGAAGAGAAATTTTGTTGATAAAATTTTGGGGATTTCCCACACTAAAAAAATGACTCGCCAAATAAAAATTCCTTTACTGGTTTTGCATGAGGAATAAATAATTATACTGCGAAAGAATAAAACAGCGAATGATTTGGCAATCAAAAATTCTCTCATCGGGCGTTTCATTCGCGCAACCTTTTTAGCTGGCCAACGAAGTGTTATACTGCTCAAAGAGGCAAAACAGTGAATCATTTAGTTTTAGAAAACTTACTAATTTATTCCTTCCACAGTGTAAAACCTTAGTAGAACGGATAATTCATTATTGCAGTCAACATTGTTACCTTCAATCAATATAAGCATCTTCCAACCTTTTAAATAAGATGAGATAACGTATTAATGGCAACATTTTTTTTAGATAATTTTTCCTACGAAAGTCAAAAGCAATAATCCTTATAGGTTTATAAATTCGGAAAAACAGTGAATTATTTAGGCTGAAAAAAATCACTAATTTAATTTTTTTAGAATATTAAGATCTGACAACTTTTCAAAAGTGGTCAGATCTAGGTCGAGTGGTTTTCATTCATGCAGTCCATTTCATCTCACGATAGATGGAAGAGGTTTGTATTAATATTTAAAATGCGGTTTCCTTTTTAAAAGATCAATTTCTAAAAATTTATCTTTTATCAGTGCGAGGCTAAAAGCAGCAGCCGAAGCGGCAAAAACTGACGCATCAAGAGGCGCTTTAATTCCTTTGGTAAAAGTCATTGCGAGAGCAAAGACCAATAAAAGCCAACCACTTAATTTGGCAATTAAAGATGTTTTGAATCCGATAATCAAACAAATTCCAAAAATGATTTCCAGAAAGGTTGCTGCGCCGGCAATTAAAAAAATAAGAGATGGAGGAATTATTGGGTTTAATGATTGTGTGTAAGAAACAAAACTATCCCAATTGCCCCACGCTGAAACTTCTTTACTCCATATTCCAAAACGATCGGCTACTGCCGAAAGGAACCCAAAGCCGATGGATATACGCAGAAAGAGCTTTATTGTTTTCGTTTTCATGGCATTGATTTAGAAGCCTTGCAAACAATGCAAAGTGATTTAAAGATACAAATAATCAAATTGTACTCTCCCGGAGCCCACTTAAATCCGGCACCATAATTTATTTTCAAACTGGCACTTCTCTATTCCTTTATTTTAAAAACCTAAAATATCATTGCAATAAATCATTTATACTCAGCAAGGAGGCAAATATTGAGTTTTTCGAGTTATATATTTCACTGTTTCCCGTTACCAATATATCACAATGAAATTGGGTTGCAGGATTAATTTAGTTTCGTTCTTTTGCTTCGTAAGAGCGACAATTCAGTAGAAAATTATTCATTTCCCATACCTTGCAGCACTAATGAAAAAAAAATTAATCGTTATAGGCGGAGGGGCAGCGGGTTTTTTTTGCGCAGTAAATGCGGCAGCTCAAAATGTTGAGCTGGAAGTAATTATCGTAGAAAAAACCGGTAAGTATTTAAGCAAAGTAAGAGTGAGTGGGGGAGGCCGTTGCAACGTAACTCATGCTTGTTTCAGCATTGCTGAAATGGTTAAGAAATATCCGCGGGGAGCAAAGTTTTTAAAACGGGCATTTCATCATTTCTTCACGCCGGATACAATTGAATGGTTTGAAAAAAGAAGCGTAAAATTGAAGACTGAAGCTGATGGCAGGATGTTTCCGGAAAGCAATTCTTCCGGGACAATTATTGATTGCCTTTTGCATGAAGCAAATAAATATCGTGTAGATATTCTGATGAATCGTGAAGCGATTAATATTGAAAAGATTTCTTTTGAGGGAAATGAGACTAATTTTAAAGTAACATTTAGGGATGACTCTTTTTTAATTTCTGATTTTGTGTGCATTGCGTGTGGTGGGTATCCAAAATCAATTCAATATAATTGGCTTACTTCTTTGGGGCACCATTTTGAAGAACCTGTTCCATCCTTATTTACGTTCAATATTCCTAAAAATCCGATATCTGAATTAATGGGAATTTCTGTGGAAAATGTGCAGGTTAAAATTAATGGAACCAAATTTTTCCAGCGAGGGCCGTTACTCATTACACATTGGGGATTCAGCGGACCGGCTGTTTTAAAATTGTCTGCATTTGCCGCGATAGAACTTTCAAGGATGAATTATGATTTTAGTATCTCAATAAACTGGTTGAGTAATTATAATGAAAATTCTCTTTTAGAAAGATTAAAAACCATCCGTCATGAGCTGGCATCGAAAAAGATAATCAATAAAAATCCGTTTGACCTTCCCCAAAGATTATGGCAATATCATTTGCATCAGTGCGGTATCAGTCCGGAAATTCGTTGGGCCGATCTACCAGCCAAACAACAAAATCAATTAGCAAAACAACTATGTGATCAGCAGTTTCAGGTAAAAGGGAAAACTACTTTTAAAGAAGAATTTGTTACTGCAGGAGGTATCAATTTGAATGAAATAGATGCCAACACAATGCAAAGTAAAATAGTTCCGGGGCTTTTTTTTGCCGGTGAAATATTAAATGTTGATGGCATCACTGGTGGATTTAATTTTCAACACGCATGGACGGCCGGATGGATAGCTGCAAAAGCGATTGGTGAGTCGGGTAATTGACTCTAATTTACAAAAACTTTAAAATCTCAGAATGAAGGTGTATAATTTCGAATTACTTTGCTGGGCTTCAGTCAGGCAGGCACTTGTTATGCACATGGTAGAGGAAAGACGGCCGCAATTTGAAATTGGAATCATCAAATATTTTGTTTTGAGCAGAAGGGGATTCTTTATCCGCGCTGGCGATCAAACGATGAGTTATTTGGACATCAAATAAAGTTCTCGAAAAAAATAACAGAATTGAATTAAATTGATGAATACATCAGGCATTTTGTGCCCACCGTATTAAAGGATTTAATGGCCAGGCCACCAATTGAATAATAAAAATATCATTATTGTCCGGTTAAGGAATCCCCTTTCAAATTCAATAATTTAAGTATTCAACAATTCAACCCGCCCTTTCCACAAAGCCTTCAAGCATTTCTTCTTTATTTTTTGCTTCCGGATAAAAAGAAACAATTTTATCTATAACGCCTTCTACCAAAGCATCAGGGCAACTGGCGCCGCTGGTAATTAAAATGGTTACTGGTTTCTTTTCGGGCAGATAAGAAAGTGTAGTTACCTCCCTCTTTTTGTGCAAATTGTAATGATGAATTTCTTTTGACGAAATAATTTCTTCTTCTGAATGTATAAAATAAGTGGGCAGTTTTTCTTCGCACAATTCCACAAGATGAGAGGTATTAGAGCTGTTGTAGCCTCCTAAAACTATCGCAAAATCAGCTTTTGTTTCCAGCAAAGCATATACAGCGCCCTGGTTTTCATAGGTGGCATAACAAAGCGTGTCTCTCGTGTCGGCAAACCTTTCAGCGATATTATCATCATTTAAATTGAATTTATTTATCATAGTATTTTTCAAAAAATCTGCGATAGCCTGCGTATCACTTGCAAGCATCGTAGTTTGATTTACCACGCCTATTCTTTGAAGGTCTCTTTCTACATTAAAGCCAGAAGAATACTGTCCGGAAAATTGCGAATAAAATTTTTCCGGATTATTTGCACCGGAAATATAACCGGATAATTCAATTGCTTCCTTCATGTCTTTTACTACTACCGTTGGCGAATTGATAGCGCTATGGCTAAATGTGGCGCGAGTTTCCTCATGCTGCGGTTTGCCGTGAATGATAACGGTGTAATTATTTTTTGCAATCGCCTGCGCCCGGTTCCACACTTTTTCTACAAAAGGGCAGGTGGTATTAAACGCTTCTAATTTTACTCCCGCTTCTCTTAGTTTTTTTTCAATTTCCAATGTGGTTCCAAATGCAGGAACTACCACAATATCATCTGGCGACAGGCTTTCAAAAGGAATGAGTGTATTGCCTTTGGTATCCATTAAAAATTGAACGCCTCTGCTTTTAAGATCCTCATTTACGTGTGGATTATGAATCATTTCACTTAAAAGAAATATTTTCTTTTCAGGATTCTCCTCTACCGTTTTGAATGCTATTTCAATTGCATTTTCTACCCCGTAACAAAAACCGAAATGCCGCGCAAGATAAATATGAACGTCACTAAAGTTTAAAAAACTTGGCGAGAAATCCTTTTTTAATTTATCGTTTTCTTTACGCTTATTTTTAATTGCCGTTATTAATGGGCTTCTATAAATTACCGGTACATTAAATTTTTTCATACTTCTGTTTCAGTTTTTCAAAATTAGCAATAGAATAAACATTCTAAATCCACAACCAAAATATTGATCTTAAACCGCAAGTGTAAAGTTAGTAACAGCCCTTGAGGCTTCCATGCTATAACAAAATAATTATGTTTAATTTTAGTTTTTACCTTTAAAGAAAAAGCATGTCGAATAAACGAAAAGAAGCTGCTCACCCTAAATGGAGCTATTGTGCTAATATTTATGAAGTAAACCTGAGGCAATATACCCTGGAAGGTACTTTTGAGGCATTTGCGAAAAGCCTGCCCCGTTTAAAGGATATGGGAGTGAAGATTTTATGGTTTATGCCTATTACTCCCATTAGCGAAAAAGACAGATTGGGTGCTTTGGGAAGTTACTATGCAGTTAAAAATTATAAGGAGATAAATCCGGAATTTGGTACAATGGATGATTTTAAAAAGTTAATGACCCAGGCACATGAAATGAATTTTAAAGTAATCCTTGATTTCGTAGCAGATCACACCGGTAATGATCATCATTGGATAACAGAACATCCCGAATTTTATCAGTATGAAGATGATAAAGAATTGCATCATCCACATGGCTGGAGCGATGTTTCAAAATTGAATTATGATATTCCTGAACTCAGGGAATACGTAATAGATGCTATGAAATTTTGGGTAAAAGAATGTGATATTGACGGTTACCGTTGCGATATGGCACATTTGGTGCCTCTTGATTTTTGGATTGAGGCAAAACGAAAATTATCTAAAACAAAAGAAAATCTATTTTGGTTAGGAGAATGTGAAGTGCCTGAATATCATAAAGTATTTGATGCTACATACACATGGGAATGGATGCATGCTTCAGAAGAATTTTATCGAAAGAAAATGGGATTACAGAGCCTTTTAACAGTTTTGTATAA
>JBDTEK010000124.1:0-9560 GCA_039922575.1 Ginsengibacter sp. | reverse complement strand
ATAATCCACCCTGAAGCTAAGAGCATAGCATCAATCTTATCGCGAGCAAGTTGTTCCGGATTTTGATTCAAGATGTTTTAAAATATTTTGACAATAAAAAGGAAAGCAGTTTTAATATTTATTATTTCCTGGAAGCCCTTCTTCTTAAAAATTAAGGTTTTTCAAATATACTGTTATCTCAATAAATTTTTATGATAAAATCAAAATCCTCCTTATCTCTTCTTTTACTGTTTCAAAATAAAATCAGGATATCAATTTTATGACCGATTGTTTTAATCTATAAATCCTTATAAGTTGCGGATCACTCATCTACCAGATTTTATTTGATTGCTTCTACAGCTGGACAATCAGTTATGGTTTGTAAAGCCCTCAACGTCTTCTCCCATCTAATTACTTCTTTTGTTATCAATCTTTTTTAATATAAAGGCGGTTTTACCTCCTGGCTTAATTGATCCGGAACAAATTTTTCAGTTGGCACAGGACTACTTTTACAGGAAACAAGGCTCACGTAAAATCAAATTCCTGCATTTTTTTTGCGCTGACAATTTTAAAAATATAATCACAAACACAGCAATAGAAAAGATTCTTTTTTTTCTGTACGGGCCAGGTGGTTACTGATTTTTAAAAGCCGTAAATAAAAGATCTTGAAGGATTTTTATTTTTTTCTTCTGACCAGGTTTTATTTTTAGAACCATTGGCAAAAAACATAACGAAGAAGCCAACAGAGCCAAAACCGGGATGAGCGACTGAGAAACGTTTTTATGTGAGTGGGATTGAGTTGGTGTGAAGAAGCGCACAAGGAGAACCTTTCGCGAAGAGGAGGCTATGAGCCGCTTTTCTTAAACCCAATTGGTTCACGCGTATTTTTTTTGTTCTTTTTTCTTGTGATATAAATATTTCTAAGCCACAAAAAAATGGGAATGATAAGAACTGTTGTAAACCACTGCCAGTAGTCACCAAAAATATTCTTTGCTTCTGTCGTTATAGAAGATTCCACAAAGAATGGTTTATCAAAAACAAGAATGTCTTTTGGTGTTTCTCCAATTCGATTTTTTATTTTAATGGACACTTTAAGCATTAAAACATTGTTTCCACTTTTCCTGGGTCTTATATTCCACCGCCAGGTTGTGTTTGTAGAATCGTCAACTAATTGTTCTTCCGAACTAAGTGGATTAATGTCAAAATTTATATTTGTCGGGTCAACTAACGATGCCTTAACTCTTGATGAAATAGTTATTCGCTCAATTTCAAAGTCAGTGCTATTTAGCCCTTCTAACAAAATACTGTCGGATTGTGCTTGAGTGATGCTTACTATAGCCCTGTAGTCTTGTTCAAGTCTCATAGTATCTGGAATGTCGTAGGCAATTTTTCCTTTAACTAATTGCTCTAAGTTATCTTTGGGAATATTTTCACTTGAGCCTTTAGGTATAAGAAAAAGTGAATATGCAGAAAATAGAAGGAAAAGAATAACTGATAGGATTGAATATGTGAGGCGCCTATTAACTCTTTTTTTGAGATACCTATTAACTAATATAAATTTTTGTTCAGTAGGTAAGCTAGATATATCACTCCTAATACCATATTCATTTGCATACTGCTCAATCAATCTTTTGCCGTCAGATTGATATTGAACATTAGCAAAAGCCTTTTGTTGCTTTTTGCCTTTAACGAATCTATAAAAATTATAAATGACTATTGGCAGAAAAACCCAGGGTAAAATGTATAAAAAAATTAGAATGCTCTCCATCTTTTGTACTGTTCGTTAAAGTGGCATATAACACTTAGTATTACTGTTATTAGACGCAATAATACACAATAAATTGCGATTGAATATTAACTATTTATCATCAGACTTTTTGAATTATTGTTAGTAAAATCCGAATTACAAACTTCATTTTTTTGTGCATGATTTTAAAATACTTGCAGCCAATATCTAAATGACATCATTTACTTTTTTGTGTTTGCAGACAAAGAATCAAATCATTCAATTCTTGCAATAAAGGACTTATCTGAAACCCATTGACATCTTTGCTAAAGGGATGTTTGTTGCTTACTTCGAGGAACCTTGATTTAGTGATTGTTTTTTTTACGCCCTGTCGGTAAGTTAACCACTTAAACTTTTTTAAAAACCTCCCGACCAGGTTCTTTTAAAAAATTTTCAAACTCTTTTTCGAGATAATAAAAATAGTCGATTTTGTTGGGTGCTTGCAGTTCACCGTATTTCTCAGATGCGATATCATGATATTGATCTTTTTCATAAAAGTAGATACTGGTTTCCCAAATTTAGATTATTTTCGATAGTGACAATTTGGATGCACCCCCCTAAAGAGCAACAAATGGATAGTAAGCCTTTAAATAATAATGCACCAATTAACCCGGATATACAAAAAAGTATTACAGAAGGTATTGCTGGCGTACAAAATAGTATAATTATAAGAGGGTTTGAATTTATTCGCTATGAAGAAAAAAAAAACCAATACACGTGGGCGCGTCCTGATGAAATATTCTTCGTAAAAAGCGCTGACCATTATGTAAAATCTTTAATAAAATGTGGGGATCAACTGAAATGGATGAGCAGGCATAGCACCCTTAAAGAATTGCTTGATATATTACCTGCAGATGATTTCATTCGCCTTAACAAATTCTATCTTCTCAACCTCACTCATTTTTCACATATCAATGAAAAGGAAAAACTACTTTACTTTAAGAATGATTTTATTATACCCATCCCACACCGTATATCACCCTATATAAGCCATTTACTAAAAACTACCTATACGTGAAATGCACTTTACGAAATTGAGCTTGATAGTATCTTATGTGAGCAATATATTTGTTTTAGAACTTTGCAGCATAAGATTAATACAACCTCTTGTGCGATTGAAACGCAACCCCACACTGGGAATGAGTTTTAAAAATCAATAAAAAATATCAATTCGGTAAAAACTTTATTGATATGGACTTTCAGTTTTTCAATCGTACAACAGCTTAATATATTATTAATACAGATTAATTTGATCATCTGAAATTTAATATATGGCAACACGTAATATTTACCTAAAAATTGAAGTAATTAAAGGATACTGCCCCGTTTATCCTGAAGAGCATGTAGCTCCTCCCCACACTTATGGTCGGGATTGTATGCGCAACCACGGCCATGAGGATGGGATAATACCTATGACTGAAATTAATTCCCGCACACTTGATGCACTGATATACCGCGAATATTTGGATGC
The DNA here is from genome assembly GCA_039922575.1 of Ginsengibacter sp. Lineage (GTDB taxonomy): Bacteria > Bacteroidota > Bacteroidia > Chitinophagales > Chitinophagaceae > Ginsengibacter. Next base: position 6,324 of record JBDTEK010000124.1, on the reverse strand, counting down.
AAATTACTTAGTCCCCAAACCTGATAAATTAATAATCAATGATATAAACGAGCCTATTTTTCACATGCGGGTTCCGGGAACTGTTATTTATTGCCATCCCGGCGACAAGCTCTACATACATGTACTCAATTGGGATACAGAATCCCACTCGTTTCATGTACATGGACTAAGATATGGAATAGAGTCAGATGGTTCCTGGCCATTTGGAACACAAGCAAAGGATGGCAGACGATCAGACGAAATTTGCCCGGGCAAAACATGGACATACATTTATGATGTAACAGAAGATATGTTAGGTGCATGGCCATTTCATGATCATCATATAAATATTGGCCAAAGTGTAAACCGTGGTCTCTTTGGCGGTGTTGTTGTGTTGCCACAAAAAAATTGTCATCCCCCTCGACGATTAAAACTACCTGATTCAATTGAAGATTTTATAGAAAATTTACTCAGGCAACCAAAAATTGATAAGAAAGCCCATTTTAATTTTCATAAAAATGAACAGGGAACATTTAATCATATAAACCCTGTTCATGAAAATATGGATCACCAACACGGAGATCACAATCCCGATATAACAAAATTTGAGGATCCCACAATTGAACAACTTCATCATGAGCTTGAAGAATGGGCACAGCTTGATTATTTACAACCGCGTCCCCAAATAAATGAACCTTTACATGTACCCATATTTTTTCACCTTATGCAAGGAATAGGGGGGAAACCTGCTTTTGATAGTCCTGATCTTAATGCGGGGGATTCTTTTTCAGTTCCCTTTAGCAGCGAGGGCAATTATAATTATCACTGTCGTTTTCATCCAAATATGCAAGGCACAGTAAAAGTGGTTATGGGTGGCCCGGCAAGTGTAAGCGTAAGCATTATAATGATGGGTACAGATTTGAAATTCGATCCTCAAATTGTAAATATTGGAACAAGTGGTATTGTAACATGGAACCATAATGCAGGAGCAATGACTCACTCTGTAACAGAAGACGCAGCAGGAATGCCAACTTATTGTATAAATGGAAGGGCATTTATAGGCAACACACCAACTATTGTGGCACACGCAGGGCAAAAAATCAGATGGTATGTATTTAATTTGGATTTAGGAATGGGATGGCATAATTTCCATTTGCATGGCCAACGCTGGAAATTTGGGAACGAAGCAATAGATATTAGAAGCATTGGCCCGGCTGAATCTTTTGTTGTGGAAACAGTAGCCCCACCGGTAATATTATTACCAGAGGATATCCAACATTCACAACACCCGGATCACAGGCATAAAAAAGCAGTTGAAGTAAAATTAAAAGGTGATTTCTTATTTCATTGCCATGTAGAAATGCACATGATGATGGGCCTTGCAGGCTTATTAAGATCAAAACAAAGTGTTTGGCTTACCCCTGCACAAAAAGCAGAACTCGAAAATACCATTGGTTTGCCAATAGATGACTTCAGCAACAATTGTCCCAAGGTAGATGAACATCGTTGCGAAGATATTATTTGCGGCAAATGGGAAGAAGTACCAGGCGCACCTCAAAAATGGATGATGCATGCAATTCTTTTACCAAATACAACTAAGGTATTGTTCTATGGATATGGAGACCAACCTACAGATACCGATTTAAGTCGCTTATGGGATTACGGTGCGGTTACAGGATATTCACTTCCGGCTAACCAACCGATCAATGTCGCATCAACACCTGGCAGTCTTCCCCTGGCTAATTTATGGTCGTCAGAACATGCATTCTTAGATACTGCCGAAGGTAAAATACTTGTACATGGTGGATTTACTCCCCGTGAAAGTTATATATTTAATCCTGCCACTTTATCCTGGTCCTTAACTGCTCATACAGCGCAGGACAGATTTTATTCCTCTTCGATTACTTTAGCAAACGGAAAGATTATTACCTTATTTGGCTCCCTTACCAAATCAATTGAAACTTATGATCCTGGCACAAATAGTTGGGAGGCCCCGATTCCATTTCCAGGCACTTTCAACTATCAATACTACCCATGGTCCTACCTGCTATCAAGTGGAAAAGTATTTATTGCCGGTCATCAGGGTGTAACCAGAATATTTGATCCTGTAGCACCCGTTGATGATCCAACAAAAACATTCAACACCATAGCCGGGCAAAGAAGTTCGGGTGGTGAAAAAGGAACGTCTGTATTGTTGCCTTTAAGACTTCCAATGTATAAACATCAGGTAATAATTATGGGTGGAGATTTACCAGGAACAGAAAGCACAACAGAAATAATTGATTTATCCGATCCGTCACCAATATGGAAAAGTTTGCCAAACCTAAATGTGCCCAGGCCTAAACAAGTAAACTCAGTGCTTCTTCCGGATGGTCGTGTATTTTTAGCAGGAGGAGTAGATGGAAAGGGTGGCCCGGTTGAATTGTTTGACCCGCAAAAACCGGGTGCAGGCTGGATTATGTGTGCCGAAATGAAATATATAAGGCAATACCACTCATCTGCAATTTTACTTTCTGACGGAAGTGTTTTAATGGGTGGCGACTACGGAATCAGAACAACCCCTGACCCAAATCCACATGAACGTTATTATCCTGCTTATTACAGTATGCCCCGGCCAGATATAACAGCCAACCCTGCCTTAGCACACTACAATGATGTTATAAATATAAATACGCCTGATGCAGCAACCATCAAAGAAGTTATACTTATAAGGCCAGGAGCAGTTACCCATGGATGGAATCAGTCGCAGCGTTTAGTCGAGTGCGAAATAACTGCCTCAACGGCAACTCAAATAAAAGCGAAAATTCCCATGAATGATAACTTAGTCCCTCCGGGTTATTATTTGTTATTTATTGTAAGCAATGAAAGAATTCCGTCTGTGGGCAAATGGATCAGGGTTACACATTAGCAAGTACCCGGTGCATGTATTTTGGATCTGCAAGTGATAACAGAAAGATAAGAAAGAAGCCGAAAAGCCAAACTAAATCGAAAATAGAAATAGAATTTAGAAAACCATCTAAATCAGGCGATTATGAAATGCAGAAAAAACATTAGAAAGCTAATCCAGGAATATAATAATGCGTCAGCGGCCGACAAGCCCAATACAGCTTTAATTAAACTAAAAAAGGCGATCCTTGATTTAAAAAACCCTGCCATAAGACCAAGTTTAATTGCCGATGCGCAGGCTGATGGAGCAACGAGCCGATATGATGATTTTGTATGGGCTCATCACAATGTAATGATGGAAGGACCCAACGGTGTTAATGGACCCAATTGGGCTCATCGAGGCCCTGCATTTGGTCCCTGGCATCGTGAGCTCCTTAAATTATATGAACAGGAACTACAAAACGTTTCAGGTGATTCAAATATGACTTTGCCCTTTTGGAACTGGACGAAGGACCGAACAACCGCAGATCCCGGGTTTCCTTTTTTTAATGATTTTCTTGGCCCTGATGGTTCTGCTAATCCAAATGATAAAGTTACTGTTGGTGCTTTCGCCCAGGCAAATGGATGGAACTTAAATGTTGATGAAGAAAATTTCGGTTTTTTACGAAGACATTTTGGTATAGATGGACCGGGGTTACCAACAGCGGCCAGCGTGCAGGCAGCTCTAAACCTTGCCACCTATGACAATAATCCCTGGAATATTCTTTCGAATGCCAATAGTTTCAGAAATACGCTTGAAGGATGGACAGGACCAAGGCAGATACACAATGCTGTGCATAGGTGGGTAAATGGTTCTATGCAGCCAGGCACTTCACCAAATGATCCCGTTTTCTTTTTTCATCATTGCAATATAGACCGCTTGTATGCTGTATGGCAGCAAAAAAATGCATCAATTTCACAATACCTGCCGGATACTTCTACACCATCTGCCAGCGGATTAACAAGAGTGAATGATAAAATGGCAACCTTCGGACGAACCATTTCTGATAAATTCTTTGGAATTGATATCGCACCCGCGGATGTAGTAAATCACAAAGCGATTGTTTGGTATGAATCGGATCTCCCTGAAATTGATGCTCCGGGTCCAACATTAACATTCTCTGGTATTCCCCAAGGACTCACTACATATAAAGCCGTAAAATTTAAAGTAACCACCTGCCGGCCTGTCCACTTCCGTATAACAGGTACTCCTACCGGTAAATTCGGATTAACCCCTATGGGTTCTGAATTTATGGCAACACCTGATGATGCCTCGGATTTTATCTATGGGTACGTATGGGTAAAATTTGACACCACAATAGCAGGTTCATTAAACAGCAGTGTTGATATAGAGGCCTACATTATTGACGAAGAAGGCTACTATGCACCTACCGAGGGTACTGAATTTCATCTTGCTAATTATCATGTTGACTTAATCGGTAGCATCATTCCACGGGCAAGCAATTCCGTTGCATTAGTTGTCGATAGGTCCGGCAGCATGAGTGATCTTGCAGGTGGTGGAAAAACAAAGAGCCAACTTTTGGTAGACGCAATAGGTGTTTTTAGCCAGTTAATGCTTCCTAATGATGAAATATCAATCAGTTCATTCGACAATATTGTAGCTACCCCTGTTCCTATGCAGGCAGTAAGTACAGCCCTTGCTTTAATCGCAGGTGCAGATTTAAGTCCGAGAAACACAACATGGATAGGAGGTGGTATTCAGGATGGTGCCGCACAACTTGCAATAGCAACAAAAGTCAATAAGTCAATGCTGGTACTTACAGATGGAAATGAAAATGTTCATCCTTATGTTTTAGAACTGCCTTCTGGAACTATCTCCAATACCACCTACGCGATAGGTTTTGGTTTACCCGGAAGTGTGAGTGACCCGGTTCTAAATGAAATTACCAGCAATACACATGGTGATTTAATTATCACGGGCAATATCACAACTGATGAGCAACGATTTAATCTCACAAAATATTTCGTACAGATTTTAGCCGGGGTTACAAATATGAATGTTATTCTCGATCCACAGGGAAGCCTGCTTTGGGGTTCTCAACATATAATTCCCTTTATTTTATCTGAAACTGATGTTTATGTTGATCTGATCACGTTATGCCCTGTTCCTGCGCTCCTGGATTTCTATTTAACAACGCCTTCCGGCAAGATCATTAAAGCTGCAACAGCAGGGCCAAACATACAATTCATAGCGGGTAAGCAGGTATTATTTTACAGATTGGTGTTGCCCGCGCTTGCAACAGATCCTGCAGGAAGCCATGCCGGAAAGTGGAATGCTGTTTTATCCTTAAAAGATAAAGATTACGTGGCAAAAATGCTACGTAACAAGGAATTTGTACTAGCGGTTAACAATGCAAATTTAGCAGGATATTTACCATATAGCTTTGTTGCGCATGTGTATTCCAATCTGTCACTAATAGTTTATAAACACCAGGAATCTTTTGCACCGGGTTCGCTTGTAACACTCTTTGCATCGCTTAAAGAGTATGATATTCCGCTTCGTAGTAATGCCGGGGTATGGGCAGATATAACCCATCCGGATAAAAGCTCATCGGAATTGAAATTGACACCTGTTTCCGATGGAACTTTTTCAGGAATTTTTAGAACGTCAATAGCAGGCGTATATAACTGCAGGGTAAGAGCCGAAGGATATACATCTAACGGAAATTTATTCACTCGCGAAAAAACAATAACAGCTGGTGTTTATTCAGGAAACTATGATACCACCCCTCCTATAGAACCCGATGATCAGTTATGTAATTTTCTCCAGTGCCTGCTTTCAGATAATGTAATATCAGAAAAAGCAATAAAAAGATTGAAAGAGGAAGGAATTGATATCAGGACCCTGGCAAAGTGCATTAAAACACATTGTATGCAACATCCAAAAGAACGTATTCAGCCCAAGTCAGGCAAGAGTACAAAACAAACAGGAAGTGCGAAAGAGCCAGATCCAAACGTCACCTCTGTAAATATCAAAACTGTCGTTGCTGCAAAACCAGCTAAACGACCTGTTCACCATAAAATAACACCTATGAAAAAAAATATGGAACCCACAATAATTCACATGTTTACTCCTCCATGGGAAAATGAAGAAATGAAAAACATCGAGGATAAAACGTCCGCAAAACCTAAGAAAAAGCAAAACAAGAAAAAATGAACAGCGTAGAAAATAATTACAATAAATTTAAAATAAACTATTATGCCAGATATTTGGATACAACTAGAAAATCGTCCATGGGATACCATGCCTCATAACATTGATCGCATGACAGGAAAAAATGCCCAGGATATTACTACTAAGGCTCCGGTTAATGTTTCATTAAAGTTGCAAAATGCCCCAGGCAGTAAAACAAGAAAAATGTTTGCTCCACTTAGGGACAGCAGTGGTAACGTAATGGA